>PFKD01000189.1 GCA_002784125.1 Flexibacter sp. CG_4_10_14_3_um_filter_32_15 | reverse complement strand
TTTATAATTCAGTGTAGTTTTTTAATTGAACAGGGTTTTAACCCTGTTTTTATTTTCTTTTGTGCGACAATTTGTTATGCACCCTTTTTGTACGTAGTAAGGAACAAGAAATAAATAAAGTTTACAACTTATTTTGTGTCTTCGTTTGCTCAAAAACGAACAAGACACTTCCTCAGAAGTATGATTTATGTGCTTTTATCACGCTTCTGAAGAAGCATTTCGTTCAGTTCTAAGGAACTAACACACGCACAAAGAAACCATTAAAACGATTACTAAGTGCCTTTTTCCCACCAATAAATTCGTGGGTTTAATTTGGGAGTCCTTTTGCAATCAGTAAAAGGATTAAATTATTGATAATCAGATACTTAAATCATAATTAAACGCTACAAATTAAGTTATTATTTACAAAAAGTAAATCAATAATCTCTTCAACATGAATTTTTCCAACATCTATAATTTCCATATATTATGAATTATGCATTTATTTATATCTTTAAATAGCCTATAATTATAAACGCAACTGCGTTCAATCATAAAAAACACCACCAGCCCAAAAAAAGAACCAATGGTGTTTCCAAATATATAAAAAAAAATAATTAGTAATTCAAATTACTACCTAACCATCTTTCTATCTCTTCTACCGACATCTTTTTTCGTTTTGCATAATCTTCTATTTGGTCTTTACTGATTCTTCCTACTCCAAAATAAATAGATTTGGGGTGTGAAAAATATAAACCTGAAACGGCTGCCGTTGGTAGCATCGCCAAACTTTCAGTAAGCTCAATTCCTGTTTTCTCGGTGGCTTTTAGTAAGTCAAATAAAAGTGTTTTTTCGGTGTGGTCTGGATTTGCAGGATACCCAGGAGCAGGACGAATACCAACATATTTTTCTCTTACGATATCTTCTTTTGTGAGTTGTTCGTCTTTTGCATAACCCCAAAATTGTGTACGAGTTTGTTTGTGCAATAACTCGGCAAAGGCTTCAGCCAAACGGTCGGCTAAGGCTTGTAACATAATCTTGCTATAATCGTCGTTTTTGGCTTCAAATTCGGCTAGTTTTTTCTCAATTCCGATTCCTGTCGTAACGGCAAAAAGACCGATATAATCTTTTTTAGTTGTTCCTGAGCCTGTTTCTTTTGGTGCAACAAAATCAGAAATACAAAGATTTGGCGTTTTTCCTGTTTTTTCTTGTTGCTGACGAAGGTTTCTAAAGGTTGCCAAAACTTCTGTTCTTTCATCATTCGTATAAACTTCAATATCGTCGTCATTGACAACGTTGGCAGGATAAAAACCAAGTGCAGCATTGGCAGTCAGCCAACGAGCCGAAATGATTTTATCTAGCATTTCTTGAGCAGAATCAAATAGTTTTTTGGCTTCGTTTCCATGTTTTTTGTGGTCAAAAATACGTGGATATGCCCCTGTAAGTCCCCACGTCATGAAAAACGGGCTCCAATCGATGTATTCTCTTAGCTCTGCTATATTGAAATTATTAAAATAACGATTTCCTAAAAATGTAGGTTCTGTAATCGTTGTTTTGTCCCAATCGATTTTGAGTTTGTTGCGTCTTGCTTCGTGAATAGAAATATATTTTACTTCCGACTGGCGTTTTGCGTGGTCTTCTGCAAGTTGTGAATATTCGTCTTTTATGGTTTTGGAATACTCTGCTTTTGCTTCATCATTCAATAAATTCGTCATGACAGGAACAGCTTTTGAGGCATCAACGACATGAACCACCGAACCCGAATAGGAAGGCGAAATTTTGACAGCCGTATGAATGCGTGAAGTAGTCGCTCCACCAATCAAAAGAGGAAGTTTTAAGCCTTGTTTTTCCATTTGCTGCGCTACAAAAACCATTTCATCAAGCGAAGGCGTAATAAGTCCACTAAGACCAATTACATCAACGCCATGATTGACAGCTTCTTGCAAAATCTTGTCAGCAGGAACCATTACACCCAAATCAACAACATCATAATTATTACAGGCCAAAACAACACCTACGATATTTTTTCCAATATCATGAACATCACCCTTTACGGTGGCTAACAAAATTTTACCATTTTTCTTTACTTCCTGTCCAGAATCACGCAATTTTTGTTTTTCTATTTCCAAAAAAGGCACTAAATGAGCAACAGCTTGTTTCATTACACGAGCCGATTTTACAACTTGTGGCAAGAACATTTTTCCTTCTCCAAACAAATCTCCTACTACATTCATTCCGTCCATTAAAGCACCTTCAATGACGTGCAAAGGGTGGTCGACTTTCTGTCTTGCTTCTTCTGTATCTTCAATGATATATTCTGTAATTCCGTTTACTAACGAATATTCAAGACGTTTTTCGACAGAATTTTCTCTCCATGTTTCGTCTTTTACTCGTTTTTTGCCTTCTCCTCTGTACTTTTCAGCCATATCAACCAAAAGCTCCGTTCCATTTTCAGGGTTTTTATTCAAAACTACATCCTCAACGTACTTCAAAAGTTCCTTATCCACGTTATCATACACTTCTAACATTCCAGCATTTACAATTCCCATATCCATTCCTACTTTTACGGCATGGTACAAAAAAACAGCATGAATGGCTTCACGAACTACATCATTTCCACGAAACGAAAACGAAACATTACTCACTCCACCACTTACTTTTGCGTATGGCAAGTTTTCTTTAATCCATCTTGTCGCATTGATAAAATCGACAGCGTAATTATTATGTTCATCAATTCCTGTTGCAATGGCGAAAATATTAGGGTCAAAAATTACGTCTTCGGGTGGAAAACCAAGTTCATGTACCCAAATATCATAGCTACGTTTACAGATTTCAATTTTTCGTTCATACGTATCTGCTTGTCCTTCTTCATCAAACGCCATAATAATAACGGCAGCACCATAACGACGAACGAGTTTTGCTTGTGCCATAAACTTTTCTTTTCCTTCTTTGAGTGAAATTGAGTTTACAATTCCTTTTCCTTGCACACATTTTAGACCTGCTTCAATGATTTCCCATTTTGAAGAATCTATCATAATTGGAAGTTTGGCAATATCTGGTTCTGCACCTACCAAATTCAAAAAATGAATCATTGCATTTTTCGAATCCAACATTCCCTCGTCCATGTTGATGTCAATGACTTGCGCTCCCCCTTCTACTTGCTGCTTTGCTACGTCTAAAGCCTCTTGAAATTTTCCTTCTTTGATTAATCGTGCAAACATTTTCGAACCTGTAACATTGGTTCTTTCTCCAATGTTTACAAAATTGGTACTTTTATCAACCGTAAAGGCTTCTAATCCTGACAAACGCATTGCCGTTTTTCGTTTTGGAATCTTACGAGGCTCATGTTTTGCAGCTTCTTCAGCAATAGCTTGAATATGGTCTGGCGTAGTTCCACAACAACCACCCACAATATTAAAAAGTCCTTCACTAGCAAAATCTTCTAACAAACGGCTCATTTGTGCAGCCGTTTCATCGTACTGCCCAAACTCGTTTGGAAGTCCTGCATTCGGATAGCACGAAACATAGCAATTTGCCACTCTTGAAAGTTCACGCATATACGGTTTCATGAGGGCAGCTCCTAAGGCACAGTTTAAGCCAACAGAAATAATATTTGAGTGAGAAATTGAGTTATAAAATGCTTCTGTTGTTTGTCCTGAAAGAGTACGACCACTTGCATCCGTAATCGTACCCGAAACCATAATTGGCAAACGCTCTTCTTGTGGAATATTTCTATCATCAAAATATTTCTCCACAGCAAAAAGGGCAGCTTTACAGTTTAGGGTATCAAAAACGGTTTCTATCAAAATTAAATCCACTCCACCATCAACTAATCCACGAACTTGTTCGTAATAAGCCTCTACCAAATCATCAAACGTAACGGCACGATAAGCTGGGTCGTTTACGTCTGGCGAAATAGATGCTGTTCTGTTGGTTGGCCCTATTGCACCCGCAACAAAACGAGGTTTTGTTTCGTGATAAATCCCTCCAAATTCGGCTGCTGCTTCTTTGGCAAGTTTGGCAGACTCATAATTGAGTTCATACGCTAATTCTTCCATTCCATAATCAGCCATAGCGATTGTGGTAGCACTAAACGTATTTGTTTCGACGATGTCCGAACCTGCTTGAAAATATTTCTTGTGAATATCTCTAATGATGTCAGGTTGAGTAATCGATAAAAGGTCATTATTTCCTTTTACATCTTGTTTCCACTCTTTGAAACGCTCACTTCTGAAATCTTCTTCTGTAAGTGTATGGCGTTGAATCATCGTTCCCATTGCACCATCCAAAACTAAAATACGTTCTTGAAGGTGTTTGGTAATTAATTGATGGATATTTGTGCTAGTTTCTGTATTCATATCTTGAGTATGTATGTCACTCGTGAGAACACGAGCAACGGATATATTTGCTTAATTTTTAAGTGGATTAAAAAATATTTTGAATAATATTCTTTTTTAAATCTAAATTTACCGTTGCTCGTGTCCCACAAGCGACCTATTCTAAAACTGTTTGCTACATTTTTAAGACTGCAAAATTACGTAATTCTTAGGTAATTCATTGTTAATCAAAAGAGTTTTATAAATGATTTACAAAACTTATCTACAAAGAAACAGCCTTTGCAGGATTACCCAAAACGGTTTGTTTTGCTTTTATGTTACTCAAAACAACACTTCCTGCTCCAATTCTTGCCCCTTTTCCTATCGTAACACCTGCAATAATTGTTACTCCATTTCCTACAAAAACTTCTTCTTCTATTTTTACTCCAGCGCCTATATTTGCTCCAATTCCGATTTGAGTAAAGTTTCCTATTTCTACTTCATAATCTAAGGTAGCATTTGCATTGATGATACAGCTTGTTCCGATTTTGACATCTGCACCTATCATTGTTCCCATTCCTATCAAAGTTCCGTAACCCATTGTAGCATCATCAGCAATATGTGCCGTTGAGTGAACAGCCACAGCAGGATATTTTTTTCTTTGTTTATAGATTTTTTTTATAAGTCTTTTTCTATCTGTGATATTTTCCACAGCTACAAAATAATCACATTTATCATTGATAAGATTGAGCATATCATCATCATCAGAACTTCCCATTATAGAAACATGATTGATTTCATTAGGAAAAGTAGCCGATTCGGAAACAGCAGTTTCTTCTTTATAATCTTCATCAAGAAAACAATAAATAATATTATCTGTACTTTGCAAAACCTCTAAAGCCACCTTTCCAAGACCTTTTGCGCCTACAATAATAAGTGGAAGAATTGGAGGAAGTTCGTTAGAATCAGTAGGGAGAGAATGAATAGAATCCATAAAAATAAAATGAGTTTTTTGTTATCAACGATTGCTAAGGTCAGATTACTGACCATTATCAACGTCTTTAAAATTAAAAATATAATACAAAGTTAGTTTATTTTTTATGAAATTAATGTAGCTTACGCTTTAGCGTGAGAAAACGTACAGAAGACTTTATTTAGTCTTCTAAAAAAAGAGCGCATAAAAAAATCCCTTTCGTATAAAAAATGGAAAGGGATTTCTCAATTATCTTAAAAAAGTGGAACTGAATAGTTAAAAAATAAGGAGTTGCCAAAAAATAAATCTTTTAAAGATTTCAACACGCTTACTATTCAAGTTTTTACTTTTCTTTATAAGAACTTCTAAAAAATAAAGTATCTGTTAAAAGTTTTGAGCAGGGCAGTCTCAATATAACTACTTTGAAAAATTCCTATAAATTATTTTACTTACTTATTTGTCTTACATAGTTCAAAGGCTTTGCCAATGCCAAAAATAACTAGAATATTTCTCAATTAATTAAAGAAACCTTGTTTAAAGCTCATAAAAGGCTATTTTTATTTTTTGATAGAATTTTGAAATAATTATATTTTTTCATTTTGAAAAGGTTGGATTTTCATTGTGGGAATTTTTATACTTTTTTGAGTAGGTTAAGAAAAAACAAGAACCAATACAAAAACGTTTCAGTAAAAAACAACTAGGCCTAAAATTAGAATGAAAAATATACTTGTATTACTTTTACTGATTTCGTTTTTTTCCTGTTCAGAAAAAGAAAATCCAAATCCTCAAGAAAAACTCAAAGGAAATTATCCTGTCGAAGAGCTACTTTATTTTGGCGATGCAAACCTTCCAACAGACAACATAACGACCTACGAAGGAGTAGAATTAGGTAGAAAATTATTTTATGATAAACGTCTTTCTTCTGACGGTACAATTTCTTGTGCTAGTTGTCATAAACAAGAATTAGCCTTTACGGACGGAAGAGCAAAAAGTATTGGTGTAAACAATGAAGAGATGCCAGTTAGTGCGATGTCTTTGGTAAATCTAACTTGGAATAGTCGTTTGACGTGGGACGGAAAATCTAAAACGCTAGAAGAACAGGCTATTCTGCCCCTAGAAAATCATAAAGAAATGAATCAAGATGCAGAAATTACGGCTCAAATTCTTTCAGAAATACCTGAATATCCAGCACTTTTTGAAAAAGCATTTGGAAGCGAAGAGATTACACCACAAAAAATTACAAAAGCACTAGCACAATTTCAAAGAACACTCATCAGTAATAATTCAAAATACGATAAATATTTGAGAGGAGAATATCAACCTACGGATTCAGAACTTAGAGGCATTCAGTTATTTTTTACACATCCAGACGCAGAACAGGGAATCCGTGGTGGAAATTGTGGAGATTGTCATTTGGGTTCGCTTACTTCTGGAAGTACACTAGGTTTTGAAGGTTTGCACAACAACGGCTTAGATGATGATGCTAATTTGAAAGATGGATTGTTTGCCGTTACTCAAAATCGTTTTGATAAAGGGAAATTCAGAACGCCATCCCTTCGAAATATTGCCCTTACTGCGCCTTATATGCACGATGGAAGATTACAAACGTTAGAAAAAGTCATCGAACATTATGACAATGGCATCAAAAAAAGCCAAACACTTTCTTCTCTTATTACGGCTGCTAGTAATGATTTTATTACAGACCCAAATGGAGAAGTTCGTTTAGCTTTGACTCAACAAGAAAAGAAAGATATTATCGCTTTTTTGGAAATGCTTACTGATGAAGAATTTATTACAAATCCTAAATTTAGTGAACCGAAATAATTTGAACTTTATTACTTTCGAAAGCTAAAGCATTCGGTACATTTTCGCACCTTAAAAGGTACGCTACATTTTATCGTTTACTAATTTTATTGAGTGAAATTGTCTTTTGAAGGCTACATCTGAAACGCTTCAAGTCATCGGCTGCTTTCTTTGAGTGTTTTGTGCTTCTTCCTTGTACTCGCTTCCTCCACATTCTAAAAGATGATGGTTTCATTTCTCTTCGCATGAGCGTAATGGTTTCCTTTTCAGTCAGATTAAATTGCGAAAGAATAGCATCAAAAGGAGTTCGGTCTTCCCACGCCATCTCTATTACTCTATTTTTATCTCGTTCTGAAAGTTCTTTTAATTTTTTCATAATTTGATTTTTGTTTAAGGTTCTTTAAACAGTAAATCTTTTGATACAAAAAAAGTTTGCATAAAATTTATACAAACTTTCAAAAAATAATTTTGGTTCTTATCTGATATTAAATTCTTGAATAAAAAACTCTAAATCCAATTCAGAATAGGGTAAACGCACGAAACTTTTTATACTGCTTTCAGTATGTTTAAACA
>PFKD01000155.1 GCA_002784125.1 Flexibacter sp. CG_4_10_14_3_um_filter_32_15 | reverse complement strand
TAAAATTAGGTGTTACCAAAAATAAAATTATCACAAAAATTGTCAGATAACCATTTTTCTTAGTGCATTATTAAACCATTTTTCATTCTTTTTAGAAGAATCTGATTGAATAATTTCTAGCCATTCAGCAGCTAAATAATCTTGCCAATCAGTCAATAGTTTTATTTTTTCACTATTAATTTCACTTCTGTTTTCTACAAAAAGAATGTCGTTTTCTATTTTTCTGTACTTTTTGTTCCAATTTACTAAATTTTTGAAGCCTACTTGTGGTCTCGGACTTCTATCAGGAAAAGGTAGCTTTTCTGTAATACTATTGATATAAAAACCTGTTGCAACAGAAACAGAGTTGGTATTTCGTTTAATAAAAATTACCCATTCAAAGGGCAAAACTTGTTGAATACTTGAACCTGGAATTGTATCTGTTTTTGTAGATTTCAACTCTATAGATTCATAAAAAAGAGTCGTTCCATCACTAATTTCTAAATATAAATCTGGGTTTGTATAAACAGAACTCTTAGATTTTGTAATTTCTTGTTTTTGACTGTTTGTCAATTCTTCTGGTAGAAAAACAGTTTTGATTTGATAATTAAAGAGTTTTTTTGTTTCAATTTGATGTGTTTTTGAATCAACTTGTAAGTTAAGTTTTTCAATTTTGGTTTCTCTTATCGAATTATGAATTGATAAAAATTCTTTAAAATAACGCTTCAAAAACTCATCTGTATTCGCTTCTTCCGATTGAAATTTTATTAAGTCAAGTTCATTTTTGGTAGAATTTAATTTTTGTTCAATTTCGTAAAAATAGACATATAAAAAGCAGGTCAGTAAATTAATTTTGTTCATAAGAGTTGATTAAAATGTTTCCTTGAGTTCGCTTTTAATTTCTTCTTTGGCGTTTTCTGTGCCAAAATACAACTCCCAATTACTTTCAATTTTCTTAGCCAAATGATAAGCTAAAAGAGGTGGAACGGCATTTCCTACTAATTTGTAACCAACCGAAGCACTTACTTCAAATCTACTTTTCGATCCTTTTTTAGGAATCACAAAATTATAATCATCTGGAAAAGTCTGAATTCTGGCACATTCTCTAAGTGTCAAACGTCGTTCTTGATAGCCTTTTTCTAGTTCTTCATTTATTTTTCCTCCGTTTTCTTTGCTTAATCGCCTGTATTCTATATTTCCGTGATGTTCTGCACGAATAGTTGGTGCTAGTTTTTCCAAATCTACTTCTTTTTGACCTTGACAATGCGCTCCCATAAACTTGGCTTTCGAATAATATTTTTGGGAAATATCTGTACTCTTTTCAGGCTCTTCTAAATCTTTCAAAACGACACTGCTTTTAGTAAAATTTATCATCAAATCTTGTAAAGAAGAATTATGAATTTCGCCATTTAAACGATGAGTAGGAATTGGATAAGGTGTGTATTTTTCTGAAATAGTAGCTTTACTTAATTCTTCTAAGGCTTCTTTTGTCAAAGCTGATTTTTTGAAACCAATAAAAAATATACGTTCTCTTGACTGTGGAACGCCATACATTCCCGAATGCAGCACTTTTGTAAGAACTATATATCCGTCTTTTTTTTCATCATTTGAATCAATATCTGCAAAATCATTTTGAATAATTTTTTCTACTTCTCCTAAATTAGTAAGTCCTTTTACGTTTTCGGCAATAAAAATTTTAGGTTTTGTAATTTCTATTACTTTTTTCATCCAAATATACAATTTCCCTCGTGTTTCTTCGGAAGGAATAGTGTTTTTTATACTCTCATTATCCAAATTATGACCTAAATTATTTTCAATCAATTTTCCATTATGGTCTTTGTGCGAATCAAATCCCTTTCTTTTTCCAGAAACACTAAAATCTTGACACGGAAACCCACCTGTAACAATCTCTACATTTTGAGGGAAAACAGTCGTATTTCCATTTTCAAAATCCTTTACAATATCGACAATACTACCAACTTTAAAAATTTCATTTTCCTCATTCTTTTTAGTCAAAAAATAATCATTCCAAGTCTTTTTTGCATACTCATTAATGTCATTTGCAAATTTTGTTTCAAAAATAGTTTCTTTGAGATAATAATAAACCTCATCTTCTTTCTCAATCCACTCTTGATTTACTTTTGTATTTATGGTTTCTTTGAGAACTTTAAAACCTCCCTCAAAACCAATATCCATTCCACCACACCCAGAAAAGAGGGAAACTAAATTCTTTTTCATTTTATCTTTGATTTTATATTCTATAATTTACTTCAAAATATCAGCAATATCATTTTTTGAAAGCGTTTTGACAAAACTAGATTCTGTTGTGATTAAATCTTGTGAAAGCGCAATTTTTTGTTGTTGCAAAGCTAATATTTTTTCTTCAACTGAATTTTGAGTAATAAATTTATAAATAAAAACTTTGTTTTCTTGTCCAATTCTATGCGCTCTATCGACAGCTTGTGCTTCAATGGCAGGATTCCACCAAGGGTCTAACATAAAAACATAATCGGCTGCCGTCAAGTTTAGACCAACTCCTCCAGCCTTTAGAGAAAGCAAAAATACTTTGATATTCTCATTGTTTTGAAAATTCTCAACTTCGGCTTTTCGGTCTTTTGTTCCTCCATCAAGATAAGAATATTTGATTTTATCTTTGTCTAATTCGTTTCTAACTAAAGTCAAATGCCTTACAAACTGACTAAAAATAAGCACTTTATGTCCTTCACTCAAAACAGATTTTAACTTTTCTGTTAAATCTGAAAACTTCCCAGAATCGCCTTCATAATCTGGGTCGACCATTTTTGGATGATTGGCAAGTTGTCGCAAACGTGTAAGACCTTGTAAGAGCATAATTTGAGATTTGCCCATGCCTTGAATTTCGATGTGCTTCAAAATTTCATTTCTATAATATGATTTGGCTTCTTCATAGACTTTTTCTTGCGATTTACTCATTTCTACATAAATGATATTTTCTACTTTTGGAGGCAATTCTGTTGCAACTTGATTTTTGGTTCTTCGAAGAATAAACGGTTTTATAATTGTCTGTAATTTTCTCGCTTTATCAACATCATTTTGTTTTTCTATCGGAAGCTGATAGTGGGTTTTGAAGAATTTTTGATTGCCCAAAAGGCCACCATTTACAAAAGACATTTGCGACCACAAATCAAGCGTTGAGTTTTCAATCGGAGTTCCTGTCAAGATAAGTTTGAAACGAGATTTTAAGGTTTTGACAGCTTTTGAAATTGCCGAAGTCGGATTTTTTATGGCTTGAGATTCGTCTAAAATGACATAATTAAAATAAAATCCATTCAAAATATCAACATCAATTCGCATTGTTCCATACGAAGTCAAGATTACATCGTATTTTGGAAAATAAGTCGTAATATCTTTATTTCGGTCTGTTCCAGTATATCGCCAAACCTTCAAATCAGGCGCAAATTTCTTTGCTTCGACTGCCCAGTTGTACAAAAGTGAAGTAGGCATAATCAAAAGTGAAGGCGCAACTTCTCCCTCTTTTTCCTTTTGCGCTTGAAGCAAAGCCAACGTTTGAACCGTTTTTCCAAGTCCCATATCATCAGCCAAACAACCTCCAAAATTAAATTCTTGCAAAAAACGAAGCCAATTATAACCAGCTTTTTGATAGGGTCGTAATGTTCCTTTAAATCCTTTCGGAAGTTCAAAATCTTCTATTTCTCCAAAATTATCAGCATCATATAATTTTTGAAGTTTTTGGTTCATGGTTACGTTGGCAAGATTTCCCTGTTCTAAGTTTTGAACTAATGCCAAATGGTGTTTTTTGAGTGCAAATTTTTCATCTTTTGACTGCATAAACTCAAAAAACTCACTATACTCTGTAAACCATTCTTCTGGAATAACGGCAATTTCGCCATTTGGAAGCGCAAATTCACGTTGTCCTTTCAAAATATACTGGCGAATTTGCATAAACGGAATTTGATATTCTCCGAAAAAAACTTTTGCATTAATATCAAACCAATCTTTATTTTCATCTATCGAAATACTGATTTGAGATTTTCCGATAAAATATTTTTTTCCTTCTTCGCTTTGGTACTGCTTTAATTCTACGCCTAATTCTTGTAAAATGGTTTCATTTTTGGTTATCCAAGAGAAAGCCTTTGCACGAGAAAGCGTAATTTTTCCTTTTTGAATAGGCAAACCTAATTCCTTGAGTTTTGAAATGGCAGCTTTTTCTATTAAAACTTGTCTGATAAATTTTGTAAAAATAAAATTATCATTTTTATTTTCGAAAACGACATGCCCGTTTTGCTGTTCATTGAATTCTGAAACTTTATAAATTTCATTATTATACCTAAAATTCAATTCAAAAATAACTGTGTTTTCGCTTTCATTTTCCTTGGTTTGTGTAGAGGGAGCATCAAAAAGCGAACCCATAGAAGACGACAAAATTTTGAAATGTAATTCAGCTTGTGGGTCATGTTTTTCTGTTTTGATTTCGAAACCTACTGGAATTACGTGATAAGAAGAAATAAGCGAAGCCACAAACTTTTTATAATAGGTTTCTTCAACACTTTTATTGACTAAAATAAATTTTTTACGCAAAAAAGGTTTTAGCTTTGCACCTTCTAATGGTCTATCAAAATGATATAAAATATTTTTGTGTAGCAGCCAAGCAGGAGAATTACAGACAATTTTGGCATCAGACTGACGAAATTCTATCGTTTTTTCATTGTGTCGAATGGTTGGGTAATATTGCGTATTATTTGGATTTTTATAAACATGAAAAAGAATAGTTGCAGGTTTTTTCGGAATTTCGATAAACTCTCCTGTCGGTGTTCCATCTCTTTGCATGGTATAGACGAGCTTATTTTTTTCTAAAAGAAGATTCAGAATTTTTAGTTTTTTGCCCTCTATGTATTCTTCAATAAGTTTTTGGGTAACTTTATCGCCTTTTTCTTCGTCATAGACACTATATACAAAATCATAAACATTCAATTTTCTGTTTACATTTCCTGTTCTATTCGTTCTTTTTATTGTACTTGTTTTGGAAGAAATAGTACTAAATTTTTTGACAATAGCATCTTGCTGAATTGAATCCATTAATTTTATCAATTCATAATCCGACTCTGAAAGTCCATTATCAAACTCATGAGCATTGCGAGAAGAAATATTTTGGTATTTGAGTGTCAGTTTTCCATGCTGAACCTGCACGACAAAAGACTCAAACAGGCAACCCAAAAATTGATGCTCGTACAAAGAATAAACAACTTTAAAAGATTCGTTAGGCGAAACATTCATTAATCAATTACGAATTAAAAATTACGAAAAAAGACGACTTCAAAAATACGGATTTTTTATCAGATTTCAATTTGTAATTTCTTTCCTTCTACCAAAAATTTTAGTTTTTAGTTTTTCCATTTTTTCAAAAAAAGAAGTGGGTAAAGTAGTACGCAACATTTCTACAAAAAATGTCCAAAGGATAAGTTTCCAAAATGAGAAAGCTGTTTTAACACTTTTGTCGTGTTTTTGTACAATTTCTTTAGATTCGAAACGAACTTTGATTTTATTTTTACTACTCAATCCGTCTGTTTTAAAATTGGCTATTGGTTTTGGGAAATAATAAAATGAACTACCTTTTTTATAAAGTTCGTACACCTGCTCAAAATCAGAAGTAATATACTTTCCTGAAAAAAGCTGTTTTTTGGCTAGATTTGTTTTTAAAAGCATACTTTGATGACAAAATTTCATTCCTCTCCACGTTTTCTCTAACGGTTCTGCTTTGACAGTTTCTGAAAAAGTTTGATTAATGACGGTATAATCTCCATAAATCAAATCTGGAAAATCTGTTTTAGAATCAAAATTTTGATAGATTTCTGTAAAAATTTCTTCAATAATTGTATCGCTCACAAAGGTATCTCCAGCATTCATAAAGAGAATATAATCTCCTGTTTTTGTTTCATGAGCCAAATTTATGGCTTTATTCATCGCATCATAAATTCCGTTGTCTTTTTCGCTTATATAATTCGAAATATTGCTTTCGTATTTTTTTATAATCTCTAATGTATTGTCTTTTGAGTTTCCATCAATGATTAAATATTCAATATTTGGATAAGTCTGCCGAGCTACATTTTGGATTGTTTTTTCTAGCTCTTCGGCTGCATTATAACAAACGGTTGCTATGGTGAGGGTTGAGAAATTTATTTTTTTCATAAGATAGCTTTTCAACCGTCAACGAGGTCAAGACCGTCGTTGAGGATTTGATGGTATAATTTTAAATATTTCAATCTCATTTTTTCTACACTCCAATTTTCATTTACAAATAAAGAAGCTGTTTTTCCTTTTTCTCTAATTTCTTCTAAAGACATATTGAAAACTAAATTTATTTTATATAAAAGGTCTTTTTGATTTTCATTTTCAAATAAAATTCCTCTTTGGTTTGCTAGTTGTTCCTTAATTCCTCCTGCCGTCGAACCGATTATAAAAATACCTGCTGCCATAGCTTCCAAAACCAATAAAGAAAAATTTTCAGCTCGTGAAGGAAAAACCAAAATATCGACAGAATTATACAATTCATTCATTTTCTGCCTGTCATAAATGGGTTTTAGATGTGTTATTTTAATTTTAGATGTGTTAGAAAAAGAATGTAAAACAGTTTTTGAAAGCTCTTTTCCCACTACAAAAAGTTCAAAAATAGTATCAGTTTGTTGATTGAGTTGAGGAAGTAATGTTTCAAAAAGTGCTGCCCCTTTGTAGGGATTATCAGAATTAAAAAATAAAATTCGTTTTGTATTCCAATTTCTTTGATTTAGATTTTTGAAAATAGTTGTGTCAATTCCATTTTGAATAGTTTGTATAGAAATATTTTTTTCAACTTCTTGATTTTCTGTTTTATTAGGATAAATATAGGAAGCTTCTAAACATTCTTTGAGCCAATTCGAAACAGGAACAAAAACAAAGTTATGTTTCTCATTTCCTTTTAGCTGATTGATGGCAAAATAAATGCGTTTTTTTTGTTCTAAATAGTTTTGTCTTCTATCAATAATGGGATTTAGAAGTGGATGAAATGCTTGATAAGGCGTTTTGCCAATTCCTTTTTTATAATTTTCATTTTCAAATGTATAGGCTTCTCCCCCAGTCATTGCCCACATATCGTGCAGCGTCCAAATAATTGGTTTTTGTTTGGATATTTTGATTAAATCATTCAAATCAAAAAAATCATAATGAATATTGTGCAAATGAATAACATCAGCATTTTGATAAAATTCATTTTTTTGAAGATTTTCAAAGGTAAAATGAAGTTTTTTGAGAACACTCAAATCCGAAAAAAAAGTATGTTTGAATAGCTTGTAAATTCCTTTATCAAATTTTTCTAAAAAATGAGATGACAACGGACGAGGCAAGGCTTCTACCTTGGGAGAATCTGTTTTTTTTCGTTTTACAATAAATTTTGTTTCTATTTTTTCATTATTTTCATCAAAGTATTTTTGATATTTTTCAGTAGTAAAATCCTGATGTACAAAATCAAAGGCAAACTGTTCTGCGCCTCCTGCCTTATCATAAGTATTGATATGTAAAATTTTCATTTGATAGTTTATTTATGCTTTTTATTATGCTCTATCAACATGAGTGACATTTAAAAAAAGGCAAATCTTTGCCAAATTTTATTCTGTATAAATGTCTTTTTT
>PFKD01000242.1:2389-9996 GCA_002784125.1 Flexibacter sp. CG_4_10_14_3_um_filter_32_15 | reverse complement strand
AAACCCTACTTTATGGAAAAAAGCAAACTATTATTTTGTCAAAAATTGATCAATTTACAGAATTTGAAAAATGTCACTCATATTGCTCTATATGCCCAAATTCCTAATTGAATATCCATTCCAGCAGCCAAATCACGGCATACAAAAGGATTTTTACTCCAAACTCCTTCCGAACGAATATAATATCTAAAACCTGCATTTTCCAAAATAGAAAGTAGCTGCCCTAAACGTTGAGGCGAATTTTCGAAAGAATGAAATTCTACAAAAAGATTTCCGACCCAATGCAAAGAATCTACACAGTCTTCTAAAACGGTAACTTCTGCACCTTCAATATCAATTTTTAATAAATCAATGCGTTGATTGAGGTATTTTTGAAGACGAACAGCTTTTACTTCAATTAAATTCTGAGTTAGATTTTTGGTTGATGCTATTTCCTCGTTTTCTATTTTTTCTTTTTCTACTCTTCCTGCGTCTGCGCCTTCACTTTCAAAGTATAGAGTTGTTTCTTCATTCCAAAGTGCATACGGATAAAGTCTTAGTTGTTCTTCAAAATAAGTTGTATTACTTTTACAAATATCAAAAAGTTTTGGGTCAGGCTCAAAAGCTATAATTTTTGCGTTTGGATAAAGCTGATTAAAATAAACCAAGCTAAGTCCAATATTTGCCCCACAATCTATAATATAAGGTTCTACTTTTTGGGTTTCAAATTTGTATCCTTCGTGTCCGAAAATATCCAAATACATGGCAACAAAAGAAGCAGAATCTGTAATTCTGAATTTGCGACCATTTAAGTGTATAGTTTTGGCTTGAAAGCGTTTTGCCCAAACCAATCCTAAAAAAGAATAGGCTTTGAGTTTGAGAAGTTGAAAAAATTGTTTGAATTTATACATTATTTTATTCCTCTAAATATTCTGAATCTATTACTTATTTTTTGTGAAAAAGAGAGTTTAAATTGTCTGTAATAGATTTTCATTTGTTCTACAACTTGTTTGTTTTCAGTTAATTGAACAGGATTTACTTCTACATAATCAGCTAATTGGTTGTGCCAAAAATAGTTCGTTGTCGGACTTGTATTTCCTGTGCTATCTGTTCCAATATTCTGAACTAATGAAGTTTTTGGATGCAAACAAAGCCCATTTTGCAAGAAAACAGAAGCATACCATTTTACAGCCCATGTTTTGATTTTACCAGAAATATTGAGTTCTAATTGCTTAGAAAATTGATAGGTTCCGTCTAAGTCAAATTCATTCAAAAGATTTTTAGAGTGTAATTCAGAAAGCAAAAATACAGTATCTGTATTTATAGTTTGCCACGCTCTTTGCCATGTTGCCCAGCCCCAACACGAAGTTGAGCGATAGAAAAAAGTTTGTTCATCGTTTGGAATAGCGTTTTCTAAGTTTGCAGGAAACATATAACCCGAAATGTGCATTACTTTTTCTTGATTTTTATAAAATTCTAAACTCTCATTCATAAACTGTAAAAAACCTGTTGAGGTTACAATGTCGTCTTCTAATACGATTACTTTACCGTATTTTGTGATTATTTGAGTTACGCCACTCAAAATAGAATCTGCTAAACCTAAGTTTTGACTTTGCTGGGTAATGATTACGTTTTTAAAATTTCCTTTTCCCTCTCTTATTTTTTGCTTTTCTAATTTAATAATTTCTCTTGTTTCTTTTATTTTTTCTACCTGATTTTGAGAAGAATTTGGCTTTGCCCCATCACAAAAAACATACAAAACAGACTCTTTCGCCAACTCATTTTGAGCCAAAGCATCAAGCGTTTTTTGCGTGTGGTCTGGACGATTATAAACAAAAAGAACAATAGGAGAAAGCATAAATAAAGTTAGATTTTAGAATTATGAGAATCAATCATGAATTATCTTCAAAAAGCATACAGCTATATAATTTTGCTTTGAGTACATAATTTTGTTGTATTACAAACTCAAAAACAGGGTCTTGTGTTACTTTTTCTAATTCGGTAGCATTCAATGTTTCTACCAAAATAAAACGAGGACGATATTTTTGCCAATTATTCGAATGCAAAACTGTCAAATCAAATCCTTCTGTATCGACAGATAAAAAATCAATCGTGGTATTTTTGGGTAAATTTTGATCCAATAAATCACTTAAAGGAAGCGTTTTGATTTGTTTGGTATCTATAATTTCGAACTCTTTGAATTTCTCATTTCTCTTTAAAGACAGTTCTTTATCAAATCCATTCAAGGCAGGTTCATTAAACATATAATACGTTAGTGTATCTTCTTTTTCACTTACTCCAACACTCAAAAACAAATCTTTAGGTCTTTTGCTGCGAAATTTTGGAGCAATAGAAGGAAGAGGATCGATATGAATTCCTGTCCAACCTTTTTTGTAAAAAAAATAGGTATTTGAATATTTTATAGGGTGATGCGCTCCTACATCAACAAAAAAGCCTTTTTTCTGATTTTTGAGAAATTGATTTAATATAATATCTTCAGCTCCTTGTGAATAACTTATTGTTCTGAACTTATGAATGTATTTTAGTTTGAATTGATACCATTTTTTGTGGTAGCGTTCAGGAATCATTTTTTTTAGTTTATCTATCATTTTTTTAGTTTAGTTATTTTTTTACTAATTACGTTCTGTTTTTTAAAAAATCATAAATCAATTTTACCAATCTAAAAGGAAAAGTAATAGATTTGATATACATTTTGAGTAATGGAAAAAGTGCAGGAACAAAAAACATAAGTCCAGAAGAACCTACAAAATAAGAAATCACAGTTGCATAAGCTGCTCCTAAAAGCCCATATTTAGGCAACCAATACCAATTCAATACAAAATTAAGAATTGCACCCAAAGAAGTCTGTAAAAAATTATAAATTTGTTTGTTTTCAGCCAAAAGCCAACGACTTCCAGCCACTCCAGTCGCCACAAAAACACCTGCCCAAACATGAACAGAAAGCACAGCAGCCGAAGGTAAAAATTCTTCTCCATACGGCAAAATATCTACAATAATCCATTCACTCAAAAAAGTAATTGGAAGTGCAATAGCAATGGCAGACCATAAAAGAAAGTCAAAAAACTGTTGCATTCGTTTTTTATACTTTTCAAGATTATTTTTTTGAAGCTCTACAATAGCAGGAAAAAGTGACCCAGCAAAGACAACAGGCAGAAAATACCACATTTCACTAATCCTAACAGCAGCACCATAATAACCACTTGCTTCATCTCCCAAAAACTGTTTTATCATAATTTGGTCAATTCGCATATAAATAGAAACAGCAATTCCACTAAAAATTAAGGGAGCAGCATCTCTCAACATCACTTTTGCAATAGGGGTATTCCATTTCCATTTTTTTACTTTTTCGCCTGTCTTAAAATACATCAAAAACAGTCCAATTGCTGTAAGAATCGTTTCTAGCAAAAGAACACTAGCAAAAAATAATACAGAATATTCTTTCCAAATTCCGATTAATTTTAAGGCTGCACTAACTAAAATAACAACAATCTGGACTTTTACGATAAAATGAGAACGAACTTGTGCTTGAAAATGCGAAGTAACTAAATCACTAACATTAAAAAATAAATTGAGAGAAAGAATGAAAATCAACCAACGTTCTGTCGAATCGGAAGGAAGAGCAAACGGTAAAACTTCCTCAATAGAAGTTGGTGTAATAATTCCAATTCCATTCAACGATAAAATGACAAAAATAGCAGCCAATAGACGCAACCAAAAAGCAGAACCAAAATAAAAAAAACGGTTTTCTTTGTCAGCTACCAGTTGCCGAGTGAGAATAGAAATAATGCCCAAACTAGCTAGTGGAGTAAGTAAAAAAACAAAGCCAATCGTATATTCTAATTTTCCATACTGTGCGACACCCAAATAACTGGCTGTCAGAGGAGCAATCCAAATGCCTGTAAGAAATCGAATTGCTTTTTCTAGCAAGAGCCAAATGGTATTCGAGCCATATTTTTGAAGTCCTTTTTTATCAAAACCTAAAAACGTTGTTTTATTAGACATTTTTAAATGATGGTTTAATTATCCCTTCAAAAATTTCTTGACTGTATATTTGAAATGCTGAAAAGCTCCCTTTGTAGAAGCCAAAATATTTTCTAATTCATCATAAGAATAGTTTTGCAAATCATGGAAAAGATTATCATTCAGTTCCTCTTTTGATAATTTTTCTTTTGCTTGAGTAGCATAATTAAATGCCAAATCGTGATGGTTTTGAATAGTGCTGAAAAGCCAACCCAAAATAAAATCTCTTTTTGTAGGCGTTTTATCTGTTTTTAGATTGTTCATGTAGGTCATTTCTGACCATGCAGGAACTGTACGAAGTGCATTTAGAGCCGCATCTTGTTTTACTTTGGTAGGATATAATCGTTGAAAAGTTGTTTGAGAAAGCTGAACTACTCGCTTTACATCAAATTCAGTCAAGAAAAACAATGAATTTTTACTAAGTTCTTGCAAAACATCAATAATTTTATCTTCTCCTTTATAAATATCTACAAACCCCGGTTCGAATTCGGCTACAATCGTTTTGTCTTGTAATTCTTTTGAAAGCGAAGTAAAAAGACGTAAATCAATACCTTGAGAATCAGTTTTGAACCAATCTATTTGAGGCACTTCTACCTGTTTTAAAGCATCATTGAGTGTAATTGCTTTTAGTGTAGTCTGTTTTTCTACCTCAAAATAATCAGCAAAATAATAATTTTCCATCTTTTCCCCTTTACTATCAAAAGGTTCTAAAAGACTAGAACAATATGGATTATTTGTAAGATAAAAAGTAGCTTCATCTTTTCCATTTTCTAGTTTATCTGTAACAATTCTATTAAAGACAAAGAGTTTTTTGAAGTCGTTACTTTCTTTTTCTATAAAATCAAATTCTCTATCATCGGCATCAAAGGCAATACAAATAGAAAAATGAGCGATATTTTTCCATTGTGGAATGAGCGCCCCCGAAGCTCCCACATCTACCAAAACAGGTGGATTGGTTTGAATTTCTTCTAATTGAGCAATTTTTGATATGATAGTTTCTAATTTCATTTTTTTGAAAGATTTTATAAAAACAAACGTTTCTTTTTTTACTAAATAGTCTGCAAAGGTATTATAAAATCACTCTAAATCCGAATTTTTATAGCGAAGCAAAAAAGGCAATATAAATAGGTGTAAAATTTTGGACATAAAAAAAGCCTTTACAAAAGTGTAAAGGCTTTTTTCTATCTTTCAATTATGAAAATCTCAAAGTATCACAAATACTAGAAAAAAGTAAAGTATAATAATCTGTTAAGATTTTGCTCCTTCTCTTGGGCTCGAACCAAGGACCCTCTGATTAACAGTCAGATGCTCTAACCAGCTGAGCTAAGAAGGAATTTAAACTGGTTTGGTTATTTATTAAACGATGTTTAAATAATGTTTTCCAAAGATATGAAAACTTTATTTAATAAACAAAACAAATTATGGTTATTTTTAAATGAGTTTAAAATTTTTCTATTTTAATAACTTGTCTTCTTTCTTTTTGATGACTTGTTTTTCTCATTTGCTGATGCAAAGGTAGTACGTTTTTTTGAACTACACAATAGTTAGTCTAAAATTTTTCTATTTTTTTGATAAAAAAAATTGTTTTTGAGCCTATTGAGAGTGTATTTATTTGATAAACAATGACTTATTTGAAATCAAGCCATCAAAAAAAGTTTCAAAATTTCTTTTTTTTCCTCTATGCTATTCTGAATTTTTAACCTACTTGCGACAAAATAAGTTCAAATTGTTTTTTCATTGTTGGAATTTCTTTTCGTGCAGTTACCCAAACGAGTTCGAAATTTATTCCCAAATATTCATGAACTAAAACGGTATGCAGCTTTTCGATAGCCTCCCAATGTAATTGTGGATAATCATCTTTTAAGTTATCAGACATTTGTTCTACAATTAACCCAATAATTTCCAGTTGCTTTACAGTCGCAATACGCATCATTGAGTTATTTAGAAAATCTTCGTGTGAAGCATCTCTAACATAACTTTCGATTTCGTACATAGCCTCCAAGACGCTTTGTATGCGTGCAAAGTCTGTTTTGCTTTGACTCATAAGGGTTTTTGGATTGGTTTTAAGGGATTTGTTGTAAATAACACTAGATTTTCCAATAATACAAAACTTCTAAGAGAATAACCTCCTAAAAAATATTTTTATTCTGTCAATCACTTTATCAGCATCAAAAATAGTAATTTCAACTCATAAAAAGTAATTTTGATTTTGTATAAATTAGTTTTAAGAATGGTAAATTATTAATTATGAATGGTGAACGAACACAAACACTTAATTATCAACTACTTACAGGCTTAAAAGTAGTAACTTATTTAATTCTTATTCCTTATCTAATTTCTATCTGTAATTCTATAATTTCATTTACTTCTAAATTAGCCTTCTAAAATCTAAATTTATTTATGTATTCTGCATCTTATAAAAAACACCGTTTAAAATTTCGCTTTTTAGCTGGTACTTCTCGTGGTACAATGACTCAGAGAGATACCTATTTTATTTATTTATCTAAAAAACAAAAAAATGATGATACAATTATCGGAACAGGAGAAATTTCGCCTCTTTCTGGACTAAGTATAGACTTTCTTCCTAATCTTGAAACTATAATTGCTGATGTCTGTAAACGAATAGAAAATAGTAGTGAAAAGAATACTATAGATTCACTTCAAGCTATTTTTGATTTGATTCCTGCTTCTCTTCCTGCTGTTCGTTTTGGATTTGAAACGGCTTTTTTGGATTTGCAAAATGGAGGAAAACGCCTTATTTATAAAAATGATTTTTCATTGAATCAAAAAGCTATTCCAATAAATGGTTTGGTTTGGATGGGAGATTTTGAATTTATGCAAAGTCAGCTAGAAGAAAAATTAGAACAAGGATTTTCTTGTATAAAACTAAAAATTGGTGCAATAGATTTTGAAAAGGAATGTAAATTATTAGAACTGATTAGAAAGCGTTTTGATGAAAATAAAATTACAATTCGTGTAGATGCAAATGGAGCTTTTGCTGCTGATGAAGCATTAAATAAGCTAGAAATTCTGTCAAATTATGCCATTCATTCCATCGAACAGCCCATTGCAGCAAATCAATGGTACGAAATGAAACAACTTTGTGCAGCAACTCCTTTACCGATTGCCCTTGACGAAGAACTGATTCCTTTGACAAATTTGGAAGATAAAAAGCAAATGTTAGATTATATAAAACCTCAATTTGTGATTTTCAAACCTACTTTATTAGGAGGTCTTCAAAAAACGGCTGAATGGATAGAACTCTGTAAAGAAAAAAATATAGATTGGTGGATTACTTCGGCTTTAGAATCAAATATTGGATTAAATGCCATTGCTCAATTTGTTGCGAATTACAACCCCACACTTCCACAAGGATTAGGAACAGGAAAGTTATATCATAACAATATAGAGTCTTCTTTAAAAATTGAGAAGGGGGAGATTTTTAGTAGAAAGTAGTTAATTTGTAGAGATTAATTTTCTTGTAACTTGTTTATTTTCAATGTTTTACAAGTCTTTTGTTTTGCAAAAGGGTATTTCATTTAACCCACAACTTTAGTTTTGGGGCAAGAAAAAGAATACGTTTTGTA
>PFKD01000242.1:0-2332 GCA_002784125.1 Flexibacter sp. CG_4_10_14_3_um_filter_32_15 | reverse complement strand
CTAAGTGCCAATTCGCTTTTTCCCACGAATAAATTCGTGGGTTTAATTTAGGATACCTTTTGCAATGAGTAAAAATATTAAATTGCTGATAATCAGATATTTAAATCATAATTAAACTCTACAAATTAATAGGATTTGAAATACAGATAAATACAACTGCTATTTTTTAAATCAAATAATTAATAAAATACCTTTGAATAGTTAAATTAAATTACAGCTTTTATTAACATAATCTTCAAAAAATGTATTTTTATTCTCTGTTTTTTTCTGTGAATTCTGTGTTTAAAAATAGTAGGGTACAGTATTGTTTTTAAATTTATCTGGGTGTATAACAAATTGTCGTTTTTTGTAGGGAAAAGGCAAGCCTTTTTCCTACGTAATACAAATTGACTAAGCGATAATTTGTTATGCACCCTAAAATAGTTACAAATATTTACAAGACGTATTTTGTGAGGTTTTTCATAAAAATCAAAAATATTGTCTTCCTCATAGTGGTAGAAAGGAATTATCTTACTCTACCTGTACCCTACTATTTTATAAGACCTCGTTGACGGCTGCATTTGAGTCTCAACGACAGTTGGTTTTGCTCTATTTTTCAACCTTCAACGAGGTTTCACCGTCGTTGAGATTAAAAAACAAAAATAGTAGGGTACAGTAGATTTCATATACAATTTTATGCGTTTTTATTCTGTTTTTTCAAATTTTATATCGTCAACCCACATAGTTAGATCATTGTCATTTGAATTAGCTGTAATACCTACTTCAATACTACTATACATACCTTTTGTTCCTTGTTGAAAATAAAGTAAGTCTTTTGGTAATGTTCTGTTATTTTTAGTGTCAATAATCAATTGTCCATTTTGCCATAATTTTACTGTTCCATTATTTTTTGTTGAAAGTTTTACTTCCCATATTAGCTCCACCCATTTATTTCTTGGAAAATCAATTTCTAATCCTGCTGGTTGTATTATATCATCTTCAAAAAATTTATGTTCAACCCTTAACTGATTATTTACCAAAGCAAGTCTCATACCCGGACCTGCACCAACCGCAGTTTGTTCTTGTAAATCCATCAAAAACAACCATTCAAGAGATTCTGTTCCTTCTATATAGTACCAAGCGGTAATTCTTACGGTTTCTCTATTCCAAAATGCCATATTTTGTTTTGCAATACTGCATTTAGAAACATCTCCATTAGTTGTTTTTTTTGCTTTAAATTTTAAAGATTTATTTCCCAAGTGAAAAGTTAAAGTATCTATAATGATATTATTTTCATCTCGTGTCAATTGAGTAAAAGACCATAATTGGTCATTCTCTATCAGTAAATCATTCAAAGAAGTATAAGTTTCAAAATTATCTTGAAAAAAATTTGGGCCACTAAAGAACTCTTCTTTATTGCAACTACTCATAATTATGATGACAAGCAGGAAATATTTGATGTTTTTCATTTTATTGTATTATTAAATGTATAGCCAATACTTACTCCTCCCCATTGCTGTACTTGGAAATCAACCAAATAAGAAATCAAGGGTGTATAGGCTATTTTATAAAACCAATTTTTACTTTCGGCTTGGTAGCGATATCCAATTGAAGCTACTGTTAATGCAAAGGGGCTTCCTTTTGTTGTTATAGTAAATCCTTGACCTATCCCTAATTCGAGTTTATGCTTTTTTTTCCCAATTAAAGAATTAATCATTACGGGAAAAATGATTGCTGTACCGTTATTTTTATCGATAGGTGCAAGGCTAAATCCCAATCTCCAAGTAAATTCTGTTATGCCTTTTTTGTAAAAATGACTTTCATAATTGATTGAGCCAAGTCCTCCACTTCCTGCTATTTCTAAAAAAATAGATTTTCGATTATTTAAGTCTGCTTGACCAAAAGACAGATTGGGAGATAAAATTAATAGTAGTATAAATGTTATTAGTTTCATATTATATTTTTTGGGTAATTGTGCCTAACGGTGTGGCTTAACGAATATGGGATTTCTTAGCTCGTCTCTTCGTAAACCTTCAAAAGTTTTTTTTATGTTCAAAAGTCTGTGTCAAAACGTTACGCCCATTTTTGTTAAGCCAATGTTAGGCACAGTTCTACTCTTGTTCGGTTCGTAACTCCTCCACTTGTTCAAGAGTTAAGCCTGTCAATTTTGAGATTATTGCATCATCAAAACCCTCTAAAATTGCCATTTTAGCAATTTCAATCGCTTTCTCTTGTTTAGCCGTATAAGTTACACTATTTTCAATGCGTCTATTTTCTTGAAAACGGTCATACATTTTCTTTTCTTCTTCGGTCAGACTTTCGTACTGTAATTTTTCTTTTGCCTTGTCTAAAC
>PFKD01000402.1 GCA_002784125.1 Flexibacter sp. CG_4_10_14_3_um_filter_32_15 | reverse complement strand
AAGCTGTAGCCTTTTTTTCATGCTTTTTATTTTCAATTTTGCAAAAGCTCAACTAGAAGTTTATACACAAGCTGTCGAAATGGCTAAAAATGGAAATCCTCAAGATGGATTAAATCTTTTGAAAACAGAATTGAATGCAGATTCGAAAAATACAGAATTGCTTTATTATACAGGACTTTATTTGGAGCAACTCAAAAATGTTCCTAAAGCTGTCGAACTTTATAAAGAAGCTGTCAAGATAGACAAGACTAATTTTGAAGCAAATTATAGACTAGGATTTTTGTACGAAAAAATAGACTCTATTCCACAGGCTTTTTCTTATTATGAAAAGGCACTTCTTCATGTTCCTACATCTAAAAAAGAAGAAAAAAATACGATTTTGGGAAGGCTAATTATTCTTTCTGATGAAGCCAAGAAATTTGATAAAGAAACGGTAAAGTATGCTGAAGATTATTTTAAGTCTGAGAATATAGATAATATCCCTCCTCCTGTTGCGCTTTCTCTTGCAAATATTCTCTACCAAAATGCAGAATATGAAGATGCTCAAAAACTCACAAAGACGATTTTAGAAAAAACAAATTCGAATGGTTATCCGATTCAAAAGGCTGCTTTTATTTATACCAGTTGTGCCTTTCGTTTACAGGATTTTGATGGAATGACAACGTATTACGCTAGAATAAAAGACGAAAAACTCAAAACAGAACTAGAAAACACAGCCCCTCAATATTATTATAATTTGGGTTATGCTTATTTTTTCCTGTATGATTTTGATAAAAGTATGCGCTATCTCAGAACGGCTCTTACCATAAAACCTGATTATTCTTCAGCACAAATTTTTTTAAATAAAGTGGAAGATCAAAACACAGACAAATCAAATGCAATTTATCATATCCGAAAAAAAATAGAGTTATCTAAAGAACTTTCTCACGATGCAGCATATTACTATGACCTTACTCGTCTTTTTGTTTATGAAAAACGCTATAATGAAGCTATAAAAGTAGCCGATTCGTCTTTGCGTTTAGAACCAAACAGACAGGAAGTCTATTTTTTAGAAGCAATAGCTAATTATAAAACAGTTAGAGATAAAGAAGCAATAGCAATTATACACAAGGCACTCAAAAAGTTTCCAAAACTTCAAAATGAAGACCGTTCGAAATACTATTTTCTCTTAGGATTACTTTATAAAAGAATAAAAAACGATGGAGAAGCTCAAAAAGCATTCGAACAAGCTGAAAGAGGAATTTTTGAAGATGCTGCTCATTGGGAATTGAGCAAACTAAGGGAGTAATAGTTACCAGTAAGTAGTAATCCGTAATCAGTTAATTTCCTTGAAATATGTTTTAAAAAATAACTTCAGAGAATAAAAACATACTCTTTTAATAAAACAATTAACTCAAAAAGCAATTTTCCCTAACTGGTAACTGATCATTTACTCATTGCTACTCTAAACCCAATCAAATTACTACCAAAACCTTGAGGGTTGTAATAACGGTTTGCAGTACGAAGGTTTCCCTTATTTCCAAACCAGCTACCTCCTCTTATACAACGGTTTAAGCCTTGAGGAATACCAGTAGGATTTTTCTGACGTTGTTGTTGATAGCGTCCATAATGATCAAAACACCATTCCCAAACATTTCCAGACATATCATAAATTCCTAATTCGTTGGGTCTTTTTAGTCCAACAGGTTGTACCATTTCTACTGAATTTTTTTCAAACCAACCTACTACTTCGGCATAATTAGCTCCTGAGTACGTATAATGTTGTGTTTTTAGTCCTCCTCGTGCTGCATATTCCCATTCTGATTCTGTTGGTAATCGTTTTCCTGCCCATTCTGCATATTGGCTGGCATCGTCCCAAGTTACACCCACAATAGGGTGCGTATCATCCCAGCCCCACATCGGTTCTTTTGGCATATCTCTTCCTGTTGCTTCACAAAATTCTCTGTATTCTTTGACCGTAACTTCATATCTTCCAATATAAAAATCATCTAATTCTACTTCGTGTATGGGCATTTCATTTTCAAAAACAGTACTTCCCATATTAAAAACACTTCCCTGAACAAAGACCATCCCTGCTGTATCTTGTTTGGATTTTAATAAGTGAGAAGGCAATAAAAAAGTATAGGGATTAGCAGAATACGCCTTTTTTGTTTCCAAAGTAGTATATTCTTTATCTAAAGAGGCAGGAAAAAAACCACTTCCCAAAATCAAAATTGCTAATCCGAAAGCAGAAAGCAAAATTGAAAAAATATGAGTGGATGTAAAACGAGTTTTCATAAAATTCTATATATAATATAATAAATGAGGTAATTTTTGGTATAAGGATTGGTTTTGAATCGATTTGTTAAATCTACAAAACTATAAGGAAAAAATCTTGCCAATGTGATTTTTTTGTGAAATCGTACTTAAAAGTCATAAAACATTACTCATTTCTATTGATTATCTTTGCAGCAAAACGCATCTTTATTTCTATCAATTTCTATTCAAAAAATGACCAACAAACAACTCGCTCAAGCCTTCAAACTTACAGGTTCTTTACTAGAACTTCACGACGAAAACCCTTTTAAAGTGCGTTCTTATACAGGAACGGCTACTCGTTTGGAAAATCTAAATGAAATCGCTGCCCAGCTTTCTCAAAAACAGCTTGTCGAATTGGGTTTTAGTAAGAATATGAGTGAAAAAATATTTTCTCTTTTAGAAAATGGAAGTTTTAAAGAATTAGACGAACTGACAGTCCAAACGCCAACAGGAGTTTTTGAAATGCTTGGCATCAAAGGATTAGGAGCAAAAAAAGTGCGTGTTATTTGGCAAGAATTAGAAATCGAAACGATAAAGGATTTATATGAAGCTACCCAAAATGGTTCATTAGAAAAAACAAAAGGATTTGGTAAAAAAACGGCTGAAAATATAGCCAATCAGATAGAATTTTTAGAAAAACAAGAAGGAAAACAGCGTATCAATATTGCTTTTCAATATTCTGATTATATTCTTTCTAATTTAAGCAATCAAGATTTTATTGAAAAAATAAGTGCAGCAGGACAAGTCAAAAGACACGAACCCATCATTGATACAATTTCTTTTGTAAGTGTTTTGAAAGAAGGAAATACAAGCAGAGAATTATTTCAATTTTTGAATAATTTGGACGGAATTAGTTTTGATGCCAAAAATAGCTCGCCATTTCTTTGGAAAGGAACTTTTGATGAAATTGATTTGAAATTAGAAATTCATCTTACAGAAAAAGAAAATTATTATGGAAAATTATTGAGAGAATCTTCTACTCTTTCTCACCTAAATTATTCTACCAATAATCCAAATCATTTAGATGCTTCTTTACTGGCAGTTTCTTATCAAAATGCAAATTCAGAAGAAGAAATTTATCAAAAAATAGGTTCAAAATTTATTCCTTATCCACAAAGAAATGGTTTACATGAATGGAAATGGATAAAAGAAAATAATCAAAGCGACCTTTTAGAACTTCAAGATTTAAAGGGAACAATTCATAATCACTCAACATACAGCGACGGACAAAATAGTATCGAACAAATGGCTCTTGCTGCCAAAGCGTTAGGACATTCTTATTTAGTAATCTCTGACCATTCTCAATCTGCTTTTTATGCCAATGGACTCAATAAAGAACGAGTACAACAACAATGGAAAGAAATAGAAGAATTAAATCAAAAATTAGCTCCTTTTCGTATTTTTAAAGGAATAGAATCTGATATTTTGAATGATGGAAGTTTGGATTATGATGAAAATACGCTCAAAGGTTTTGAAGTTGTGATTGCTTCTGTGCATTCAGTTTTGGGAATGAGTGAAGAAAAAGCAACAGAAAGACTATTAAAAGCCATTCAAAATCCTTATACCAAAATCTTAGGACACCCAACAGGAAGGCTACTTTTGAGAAGAGAAGGCTACCCAATCGACCACAAAAAAATCATTGATGCTTGTGCAGAAAATAATGTAGCCATAGAAATAAATGCAAATCCTCATCGCTTAGATTTGGACTGGAAATGGATTGATTATGCCATGCAAAAAAGTATTTGGCTCTGTATTAGTCCTGATGCACATTCTACTGAAGGCTTGAAAGATACACAATGGGGCGTAAGAGTAGCACAAAAAGGAGGACTTTTGAAGAAAAAAACTTTGAATACGCTTTCTGTGGAGGAATTTGAGAGTTGGACGAAAAGTTAAGATTAATTCAAGTTAAAGAATTAAAATGACTAAATTTGCAACACAATTTATAAAATAATATTCGTTTAAGAACAAGAAGAGATATTTTGTAGGGAAAAGGCATGCCTTTTCCTAGTAAGATAAAAACACGTCAGAATCAACCTATGAAAAACCTAATTTTTTGGAAAAAATGGTCTTTAAGTGAGCGTATTTTGTGTACGCTTTCTATTTTTGCGCTTTTTGCTGCTTTGGGAGCTTATCTGTATGCTTTTGTTTTGGGAGAAAGAGCCGTTTTCGAATGGACTTCTAATGGAGAACTTACTACGGTTCCTCTTCAAATTGATAGCTTTCAGCATATTTTTTTTTCATTTATTGCCGAAGTAGATGGCTATTTATTAAATAAAACTTTTTCTACTTCCTTTTTACAACTAAATTATTCGGCTGCGAACATTTTTATTTTTAGTCTTGCCTTTGCGTGGGTTTTGATTCTGACGGCTGCAACCTATTTGCGTGTGCATTGGTACGGAATTATATTGTTTGCTTTTGCTATATTTTTGAGTTATTGTTCTATTGATGGACTAGCTGGAATTCAAGGTCTTATGGATTTTGAGAATGAAAAAAAATGGTTTATTATTATTCTTTTGAGCTTGGGAGTAGTTACTTTTTTGTTTCAATTTTTTGCAAAAGGTTCTTTGCTTGTTCGTTTTTTAGTAATTGCTGCTGTGGCTATCGGAATGAGTTTTTTGGTAAATTCTCAATTAAATACACTCAATAATCCTATCTTTTTCTTAGCAAATCACGGTATTGTAGTTCCTATTGTCTTGACATTTTTGTTTGTTATTTTTAATGGACACGAAATTCCTAGAGTTTTATATTGGTTGGTTTCTCGTGGCGCAGACGGCTCAAATAGCACTTTGAAGCATTTTGCTATTGTCAGTTTGATATTTTTTCTGCACATGGTTTATTCTTATTTTCTCAGTATTCGTGCTATTTCTTGGGAGCTTATTTATGTTCCTCCCTTTGTGATTTTTGTGATTATGACCGTATTAGGAATTTGGGGTTTTGTAGGCAGAGAAGAGCATTATAAAAAGTTTTTTGAGGCTCGTCCTGTGGGTTTGCTTTTGTATATTGGTTGGGCTTTGATTGCTTCTTCTACCATTATGTATGCCATTTCTACCAATAATGACCCTTTAATTGATATTTTTTCAGACATAATTATTTATTCAAATGTTGGTTTTGCGCTCGCTTTTTTTATTTATATTTTTACAAATTTTAGTGAGCTTTTAGAAAAAAGTCTTCAAGCCTATCCTCTTCTTTGGCAACCCCGAAAGGTAAATTGGAGTTATGCAGGACTAATTGCTGCTTTTGTAATTACACTCTTTTTTTATCGTCATAATTTTATCCATTACAACCAAGCTCAAGCAGGATATTTAAACGGAATTGGAGATGTGTTTTTGTCAGAAGCAGATGCGTTAAAAAATGAAGGTGTTGATGAAAATGCTACTGGAAATGGAATTACAAGTGATTTGACTTTACAAGAAATTGAAGAAAGAGATAAAAAAGTAAAAGATACTTACCAGCTTGCCAAAATCAATTACCAATCAGCAATCTATAAAATTTATACCAATCACAAAGCCTACTGGGGAATGGCAGGAATTGCATTGCGTCAGTATTACTGGCAAGAAGCGTATTCTTTCCTACGAATTGCATCAGAACGTACAGCATCGCCTTATACCTATACAGCCGTTTCGGATTTGATGAACCGTACAAATAACGCTGATGAATCTTATTTTACGCTTCTGAATGGTTCGGCAGCGTTTCCAAAAAATCCACAATTAAAAAATAATCTGATTTTTAGTTCGATTGAGCGTTTTGGATTAAAAAACAATGATTCTTTGGCTAGAGAATTAGAAAAAGTCAAAAAATATGCAGATTCTGAGCAAACAACGGCTGCTTTAGACGCAAATTGGTGGACATTAAATGCCCTAACAGATAATTATACAGCTTTAGATTCTTTAGAATTGCGTATCAAAACACAAGACAACACAGGTGCATTATCGAATAAAATTTTATATCAAAAACGCTTTTTTGACCTAGATAAATTAGAAACAAATAAACAAGAAACAAAGTTAAACTCAAATACAGCTATTAATTTTAATGAAAAGCTAGTTCAAGATTCAGTTTGGACGACAGAAGATTTATTGTATGTCTATCATTATGGACTGCTCAATCAACGAGTGGCAGATGAAGAAACCAATCGAAAAGTAGATAGTACAGTAGTAGAACTTATTCAAAATAGAGAACAAGTTTTGGCAAATCAAGAACATATTCCGTTTATGCTTTTGGCAAAGGCTGTCAATCAATACAAATTAGGCGATGTTTATAGTGCTTTTATAACCTTGAAATATTTAGATACTGCTTATGGAAATTCGACTTCACAGTACAAACATTTATTAGGACTTTGGTTTTTGGAACACAGGCAGTATGATGAAGCGAGTTTGTATTTTAATAAAGCCTATTTGATGGGAAGAGGTTTGAATAATTTGTATGAAGCCATTGCGCTTTCTGAAAAAGTACGTTTTCAAGAAGACAAATCCGAAGCTCTGCAAATGTGGAGAGGCTGGGATACGACGGCAACACATCTTTTTCAAGCGACAGCAAATGAAATGTATTTGATTCTACAAGCTGATGCTAACCAAAAAATAAATTTTGATTCCTTAGATGAAGATGCAAAAAGACGTTATTTGCATTATCAAATTCCGAATTTAGTAGGAGAAGAAGGTTCAAAAGAATTTGCCGAAAAACTCCGAACAATGACAAATCAAAACTTAAAATTAGAAGTCGTTTTGGATAAAATAGAATTTGATTTAAAAAATAATGACTTACAGAGTGCATTGCTTTGGCGCAATTCGGCTACACAACTCAGCGCAGAAGAATTAGAACCAAGAACGCTTGAACGTTTCCAACTTATTGATTTAGAGTTACTTTGGAAGGATAATAAATTAATTTCGGCTGCGTCTATTTTGGATAATCTAAAACCTGTTCGTGCTTACGAAAAGTCTAAAAAACAATTCTATACAGCTCTTTTTGCTGAGCAACTAGGCGACACAACTCGTTCAAGAAAAGCAATAGAAAAAGCCATTGCAGGACTTCCTTTTGATTTTGAAGTTTTGGAAGAAGCGATTGCATATTATAAACGAAATAATTTGAAAGGCAAAGCGTATAATGTTGCTTTTCAGATTGTAGAAACGTTTCCTTATTCGGCTAAGGCAAATGCTATTTATGCGTTGGAGGCTTTAGATGCAGGTTTGGATAATTATGCAGAGCGTTCAAAAGAATTTTTGAGATTGAATATGCCCAATGCGTATGAAAAGTTCTTACCAAAATATGATTCTCTTAAAAGTCAGAAAGAAAGAGAAGTAGAAGAATGGATGAAGGGAGAGAATATTTGAGTAAATATTTTATACCTCAACCTTTAGGTTTGTAGTAGATAAAATAGATGTAATTTCTTATCTTGTATTTAAGAATTCATCTAGCAACTAAAGAACCTGTATCCTCA
>PFKD01000287.1 GCA_002784125.1 Flexibacter sp. CG_4_10_14_3_um_filter_32_15 | reverse complement strand
TACAAAGGTTACGCAACTTTGTTGCTAGGAAAGGACTATTTTAGATTTTATAAATGTCACTCATGTTAATTCTATTTTACCTTTTATCTTTAGGAATTTGAGAACTACCATAATAACCAACTTCTACAAACTGTAAAGAATAAAGCTGTCCATAAATATCTTCTTCGCTTTCTGTTTCATAAGACAACAAAGACATTCCTCGTTCATAAATATTGAAAATAGAAAAAATGATTTGTTTTTCGGTGTTTTTATTAAAATAAATGCTGTCTCTAGTTTCATTGAAATGCCATGTCCCTACTGTCTTTTTAAAATATTTTGGTGCATTTGTGTTGTAAGTATTATTTTTTTCAAACTCTATATATTTGTCGTGATGGAGATTGTTAGAGTTAGTGTCGTATTTAGAGTTTGTTCCTACTGCTTGATGTAATTCCCATGTTTTGATTAACAATTCTTCCAAAGTCAGTTCTTTTTTCTCAACTTTAGAAGTAGAAGAACAAGCAAAGAATAAAATATTAAAAGCTAGAACGAAAAGTAATTTAGTGAAATGATTCATAGTAAATAGATTTTGATAAGACTCCAATTTAAGAACAATATTGTTTATTGATTAAAAAACTGACAAAATTTCCGATTTTACCTATTTAAAAACTCAAAAATTCGATTGGAATAAAACTAGCTAACTCCTTTATCATAAAGTAGCTGACTGTTTTCAACCGTCAGAGATACAATATTTTAAAGATAATTTTTAAGACAGTTGAAAACTGTCTTCTACCCTAGAAATAAACCATAAAAAAAATAGAATTATGAGCGTAGAACAAGGTAATTTATCAGTAAATACGGAAAATATTTTTCCAATCATCAAGAAGTTTCTCTATTCTGACCACGAAATATTTTTAAGAGAACTTGTAGCCAATGCCATAGATGCCACTCAAAAGCTAAAACACTTAGCTTCTTCGGCTGATTTTGATAAAGAAGCAACAAGCCCAGTAGGCGATTTGAAAGTAAAAGTTTTTTTTGATAAAGAAGCCAAAACGATTACAGTAAGTGATAATGGAATCGGTATGACTGCCGAAGACATCAAAAAATACATCAATCAGATTGCTTTTTCAGGTGCAGCAGAATTTGTAGAAAAATACAAAGATGCTCCAAATAATAAGCAAATAATCGGACATTTTGGCTTAGGTTTTTATTCTGCTTTTATGGTTTCTACCAAAGTAGAAATTATTTCTCGTGCTTTTTCGGCTAAAGAAGATGAAGCAGCGCATTGGGAATGTGAAGGTTCGACTTCATTTGAGTTAGAACAAACAACTAAAGCAGAACGAGGAACTGATATTATTCTTCACATTGCAGAAGATTCAGAAGAGTTTTTAGATAACTTCCGTTTGAAAGGAATTTTGGATAAATACGCTAAATTTTTACCAATTCCAATCGAATTTGAAGGAGAGCAAATCAATGATACAAATCCACTTTGGACAAAATCTCCTTCTGAGCTTAAAGACGAAGATTATTTAGCGTTCTATAAAAAACTCTATCCAATGGGCGAAGATCCATTATTTTGGATTCATTTGAATGTAGATTATCCGTTTGAGCTTACAGGAATTTTGTATTTCCCTAAAGTAAAACAAGAGCTTACAGCTTCAAAAGATAAAATTCAACTTTATAGCCGTCAAGTATTTATTACAGATGAAGTAAAAGAAATTGTTCCCGAATTTTTGACACTTTTACACGGTGTAATTGATTCTCCAGATATTCCTTTGAACGTTTCGAGAAGTTATTTACAAGCAGATGGAAATGTAAAACGTATCAGCAGTTATATTACTAAAAAAGTAGCTGATAAATTACAAGAACTTTTCAAAAATGATAGAGAAGGTTACGCAAGCAAATGGGATGATATAGGTCTTTTCGTAAAATTCGGAATGATAACGGATGAAAAATTCTTAGAAAAAGCTGAGAAATTTGCATTAGTAAAAAATGTAGATGGAAAAACATTTACATTTGACGAATACAACGAAAAAATTGCAACCAATCAAACCGACAAAGACGGTAAAAAAGTTTGGTTATATGCTGCTGATGTACAAAAACAACATACATTTATTTCTTCTGCTCAAAAGCGAGGATATGATGTTTTGGTAATGGATTCGATTATCGATTCGCATTTAATTCAGCGTTTGGAAGGAAAATTAGAAAATATTTCTATTCGTAGAATTGACTCGGATACTGCAGATAAAATTATTGCAAAAGATGAAGTTTTAGAAGCCGTTTTATCAGAAGCAGACCAAACGAAAGTAAAAGAGATTTTTGAGAAAATCGTTACCGAAAATCATACTGTTCAAGTACAACCAATGCCAACCGATGAAATGCCTGTAACGCTTACACTTTCAGAGTTTATGCGTCGCATGAAAGAAATGGCGATGTCTGGAGGAGGAGGAATGTACGGAATGAATCTGCCTGACCAGTACAATGTTATCGTAAATGCAAATCATTCTTTAGTACAGAAAATCTTAGATACAAAAGATGAAGAAACACAAAAGCAAATCGCTCAACAGGCGTATGATTTGTCGCTTCTTTCTCAAAATCTTTTAGAAGGAAAAGCTCTTTCTAATTTTGTAGAACGTAGTTTGAGTTTTATGAAATAGGAATTGGGAAATGAAAATTTCTAATTTCAGTTACCTAGATTTTCATCATAATTTGTAGGGAAAATGGCTTGCCTTTTCCTATCATACAATTTAGGAATACATAAAAAGCCTTTTCAAATTAATTTTTGAAAAGGCTTTTTTGTATCTTGTTTTCACATCAAAAAACAAACAAGTATGAACAGTTCAAAAAAAGTGTTTTTAGTCTTCTCTTTCTCTTTTCTATTAATTATAACATCTAATAGTTTTGCTCAATCTCTAAAACAAATTGAATATGAGGAAACAATTTATTGTGCAGGTATTGCAATGAGTGATTGGGGATATTATTGGAGTAACAAATTTGCCCCTGGATATAAGGTTGTACAAGATTTGTATTTTCGTGTAGATGACACAAAAGTAGATAGTATTATAGTTGAGTTACCTGTTTTTGAAGATAGCTTGGTTATGTTGAGAATAATGCCTACTGTACCCTACTATTTTTTAAACACAGAGTTCACAGAGGAACACAGAGAATATAATTATATTATTTAAATTTTTTTTTATAAATTATTTATTTAAAATAAGTACTGTTTGTATTTATCTGTATTTTAAATCCTGTTAATCCTACCAATCCTTACCCATAATACAACTACAAAAAATAGTAGGGTACAGTAGTAAAATACTAAATGTAGGTTTAATTAATCCCCAAATCAGCAATCTGCTTTTGAATCTTCTCTTGAAGTCCTTTTTTTACTTTTTCATAATTTTCTGTACTGTCTAACGTATCTTTTACAGAAAAATAGAACTTGATTTTTGGTTCTGTTCCCGACGGACGCATACTTATTTTACTTCCATCTTCTGTATAAAAAGCAAGTACATTAGACTTTGGTAAATCTGTTTCCATTGGTTTAGAAGTTCCTTTTTGTACATCTAAAATAGTTTGCTTTTGATAATCATAGACAGATAACAAATCACTTCCTGCTAATTTTTTTGGAGGATTTTGTCTAAATGTTTTTAGCATCTCTTCGATTTGTGCTGCTCCTTGTTGTCCTTTTTTAGTGATAGAAACGAGTTCTTCCAAATAAAAACCATATTCTTTATAGATTTCAATAAGCCATTCAAAAAGAGAAAAACCTTTGTCTTTTGCATAAGCTGCCAAAAGCGCAATACTTGCACACGAGGCAACACCATCTTTATCACGAACTTCATCGCCAATCAAATAACCGTAGCTTTCTTCTCCTCCCAAAATAAATTCTTCATTCGGATTGGTCTGTTTTTTACTTTCAATAAGTGCTGCAATGTGTTTGAAACCAGTCAAAGTATCATAGATATTTACACCATATTTTTGTGTAATTTCTTTTATCAATTCGGTTGTAACAATGGTTTTGATTACCATTTGATTGCCATTGAGTTTTCCTGCATTTTTCCATGCTTCCAAATTGTAAGCCACGAGCAAAGCAAACGTTTGATTTCCGTTCATTAATACAAAATCGCCTTCCTTATTTTTTACTGCAATTCCTACTCTATCGGCATCTGGGTCAGTTGCCATAACAACATCAGCATTTACTTCTTTTGCTTTTTTGAGTGCTAAAGTCATCGCTTCGGCTTCTTCTGGGTTTGGATAAACTACTGTTGGAAAATTTCCATCTGCGCTAGTTTGTTCTTCTACATTATGTAGATTTTCGAAACCTAATTCCTTCAAAACCTGTGGAATAAGTGTAATTCCTGTTCCATGCAAAGGCGTATAAACGATAGAAAGGTCGCTCTGTTTTTTGATTACTTCCTTTGTTTTTGGGTCTGCTAGAGAGTTGATAAGTTGAGAAAGATAAGGTTTATCTACTTGCTCATCTATTTTTTCAATCAATTTAGCATTAGATTGAAATTTTATCTCATCTACACTTTTTATTGCCTGTACTTCTGTAATAATGTTTTCGTCGTGAGGTGCAACGACTTGTCCACCGTCTTCCCAATAGGCTTTGTAACCATTGTATTCCTTCGGATTGTGTGAAGCTGTCAAAACAACACCACTTTTGCAACCCAAATAACGGATAGCAAAAGAAAGTTCTGGAGTAGGACGTAGTGCAGTAAATAAAAATACTTTTATGCCATTTGCAGAAAAAACATCAGCTACAATTTGAGCAAATTCAGGGGAATTATTACGGCTATCATACGCAATAGCAACACTAATTTCTCCTTCTTTGTAGTTTGGAAATGATTTTTTGAGGTAATTTGAAAGTCCTTGCGTGGCTGCACCTACTGTGTAACGATTCATTCGGTTTGTGCCAACGCCCATAAGTCCACGAAGTCCACCTGTTCCAAATTCTAAATCTTTATAGAAAGCATCTGTAAGGTCAGTTTCAGATAGTTTTTTGATGCTTGCTTTGGTTTCTGCGTCATAATTTCCGTCTAACCAATGATTGACTTTTTGTTGGATTGTTGATTCTAGCATAAAATATAATTTCTGTGTTTATTACTCTACCTTGCTGTTTTTTGTAGGGTAGGATTGGTAAATGATTTTTATGATCTATATGATGAATGAAGATAATATAAATTTCTTTTTCTGTTAATTCAATTATATTCAAATCTGTCTAATTCGTAAAATCGGTGTTCTATGAAATTAGTAGTTTTTAATTCCTCAAAAATACAAAAACGAATTTTGATTTTAAGAATTGTTGTAATTTTATCAAAAAAAACTAACTTGATTCTTTTTAGTTTGTTAATCAAACAACGTATAACAGACTTCCTAGTCTATTTGAAAACTATTTTTTGTGCAGATTAGGAAATCTGTACTACTTAACTTCTCTATTTTATATGAAAAAAATATTTTTTACCCTTTCTATTTTTTGTCTTTTTGTAGGTTCTACTTTTTTATCAAGCTGTGTTTCTTTTACTTCTTACGATTCTTTGGAGCGTTTGGCGTTTGCAGATTTGAGTGGTTATGAGTACCAAAATAAAGACTATAAGCCTACCAATGATACTACTCGTTTTATGTATTTTACCGAAAAAGAGAGTTTTGAAGCTGCTTTTGGTAAGATAAAAGGGGATATAGATTTTTCTCAGCAGATTGTAGTGGCTGTTGTCAAGTATGAAAAAAATCCTACTCAAATCACTACTCAACACATTACCTACGAACAAAACGAAATTATTTGGCTTTATGAAGATGTCGATATAACTTCAAAAGCAACATCTCCTTTTGTAGGAATGACCTTGATTGAAAAAAAGGATTTTGACCAAGTTGTCTTTGTAGAAAATGGAAAAACGGTTTATATTATTTCTACTCCTGAATCACAAGAAAGACAAAAAAAGAAACTAGAAGAAACCTTTGACAGAAAAGAGCAAGAAAAGTAGTAAATTTGTCTTTTACGTAGCTGTCAGCTTCCAAGCTGTCAGAAGTATATTTTAAATGACAGTTTGTTTTAAACGACAGTTGGAAACTGTCGGCTACTTTTGATTTTTAATGGAAAATTTCATTCTCTCTCTTATTTTTTGGTTTCCACTTTTGGGAAGTATTCTTTGTTTGATTCCTTTTGGAGAAAACAAAACTCATTTTTACAAATGGATTGGAATAGGCGTTCTTTCTATCGAACTGTTTTTGGTAGCAATGATGCTTTATTTTGCCAAAACGAATTTAGATTTATCACTTTTAGACAGTCAGAATTTACTTTTATCTGAAAAACTAAGTTGGTGGCACGTCAGTTTGGGTAAATTTGGGATTCTTCACGCTGATTATTTTTTGGGAATAGATAAGAATAATATTCTTTTGATTGCTCTTGCTGCGCTTGTTTTGTGGGTGGGAGGCTTGGCTTCTGTTTTTTCTAAAAAAATATTGATTCGTCCTCGTTTGTATTTTTTCTTATATTTATTGCTTTCTTGGGCAGTAATGGGAAGTTTTTTGTCGCTTGACTTTTTGCTTTTCTTTATCTGTTTTGAGTTTATGTTGCTTCCTATGTATTTTTTGATAGGAATTTGGGGAGGGCAACAGAAAGAATATGCAGCCATAAAGTTTTTTATTTATACGCTGATTGGTTCGGTTTTGATTCTGATTGCAGGAATAATCATCGTAAATTCTGGAATAGACATCACAAAGACAGCTTTAGAATTGGGAATTTCGACAGAAGAAGTCATTACAAAACTCAAAAACTCTACTTTACTAACTGAAAATGCTGCTCAAATTGTGCATTCTTTTGATATGCTTGCCTTCAAAGATGCCAATTATTTTTTACCTCAATCGGCTCTTTTTTCGTATGAAGGAAATACAACACGAATAGTTGTTTTCTTTTTGCTTTTGGTGGGTTTTGCGATAAAATTACCTGTTGCGCCTTTGCATACGTGGCTGCCGATTGCACACGTAGAAGCCTCAACACCGATTTCGATGGTTTTGGCTGGTGTACTTTTGAAAGTGGGTGGTTATGGACTTTTGCGTTTACCTTTTTCTGTTTTTACAGATGTAGCGATAGATTTTTCAGTTTGGATAGGAGCTTGGGGCGTTTTTTCGATGTTGTATGGAGCTTTTTTAGCACTTGGACAGACGCACCTCAAACGCATGATTGCTTATTCTTCGGTTTCGCACATGGGTTTTGTGCTTTTGGGTTTTGCTGCCATAAATGCAGAGGGAACAAACGGAGCGATTTATCAAATGCTTAGTCATGGACTTATTTCGCCTTTACTTTTCTTGTTGGTGGGTGTCTTGTATGAGCAAACTAATGACCTAACTATCACAAATTATAGTGGACTTTTTCATAAAATGCCTCGTTATACGGCTTTTGTAGGAATTGCTTTTTTTGCAGGTTTGGGACTTCCTACTTTTTCTAGTTTTGTAGCCGAACTGACTGTTTTTTTAGGTGCTTTTTCATCGGATTATTTACCGATTTGGTTATCTATTTTGGCTGCCTTAACGCTTATTTTTACAGCCAGTTATTTTCTTTGGACGTACAAACGAATGTTTTTAGGCGATTTTTCACTCCATCACAATTTAAAAAATACAGAACTAAAAGACATTTCTACTTTTTACAAACTCATTGCTATTATTCTGATTTTCTTTAGTATTCTTTTGGGGATTTTGCCTAGTTTGGTTTTTGGGTGGGTTTAGAGGAAAAACACTTTTTTAGACAAGCTATATTTTCCTTATTCTTTTAATTAGAATAAGGTTTTTTTGTGCAAAAATAAAGTAGTGTTTAGTCCTCAAAAGTAAAAAATAAGAAAGGACTAAATTTTTATGATTGAAAATAAAGTGAATAGTTCAATTTTATATAAAAATAGTTTAATGTGTATCGCATTCATTATAAAATGGACAGTAAAAATACTGGTTTTAATGAAATTACCATTGTTTATTTAGCATTTTTTACTATACTTGTCTTTCTTTGTAAACAAGTAACTAATTGTAACATGATACTACTTTCTAAGACATATAAGCTGTTTGAAATCAAAAAGCATTATTTCCTATATCTAATTTTATTAGTTGTACTACTATCTTCTTGTGATTCTTCGTTTACTTCTGTTTCAGAACCTGTTATTCTAGTACCAGGGTATGGGAGTAAAAGTACTTTATGGAAAGACGTAGGGTATATCGGAAAATTACAAAGTGAAGGGCATTCGTATGGTGGACATTATACAATAAATGCTAAAAATCAAACCGTAGATTTTGAGCCTTACACTAATTCAACAGGTGTTGAAGACTTTTATACGCTTTCTTTTTCTGATTCTACAAAAGGAATTACAGAATTATCTGAACAGCTAGGTTACTGTATTCAAGAAATTTTATATCGAACTGGCGTAGAAAAAGTAAATCTAGTGGGCTACAGCATGGGAGGAATTATTTGTAGAAAATATGTGGTAGATAATAAAGATTATCATTGTGTCAAAAATTTGCTTACGATAGCTTCGCCACATCAAGGTACTAACTTGGCTAACTTTAGCTACGGAGTAGAAAATATTTTGGGAAGTACTCTTTACAAAGAAATGATAGCAGAACTACAAAAAGAAATTCCATTAGCAATGAATGGCGCAGCTATTTCTGACTTAGTAAAAACTGATAATGGGCTTTTGCATACTCTAAATCAGCAAGAACACCCTTCTGACGTAAACTATCATTTTGTTGCAGCTCGTTCTTCTTTGTGTGATATAGCAAAGGAATTATTAGAATTAGAATACGAAGGCGATTTAGTTTCCAGTACAAACAGTCAAACTTTAGAAGTATGTCGAAATAAAAATCTAGTAAATGCAAGATTTACTATAATAAATGATGCTGATCATTTTTCTATTTTAGAAAAAAATGATATTTTGCAAAACATTCTTCCATTATTCAATAAAAATAAATAACAAAACCTTTTCATGTTTAAAACTAATTACTTGTGGATTATTATTTTTTCACTAATTTGTTCTTGTTCAAGTAATAGCAGATCTGTTTCTTGTGATAGTAAAGAAGATATAGATTATGATAACGTAATTGACGTTATAGATAACTGTATCTCTGATGAAGCTGTGAAAAATGCAGAATTCATAGATCCTTGTACAGGCTGTATGAAAGTATCAACTTCTACTACCTCTAAAAAAATAATAAACTTAAAGACTTATTTAGAAATTTCAGGAAGTATGAAAGGGTATATGCCTGGAAAAAAAGGAAAATCTACTTCATTTCAGAAAGATATGGCTAGTCTTTTTTCTTGGTTAGTAACAAATGTAAATGCTAGTTCTAAGAAATTCTATGGAATAAAAGATGATAAAACTACTATCGAATTTGAATCTAAAGATGATGTAGCCTCGAAAATATCTCGTGCAAACTTCAGTTTTGGAGCTACTACTACATTACCAGACTTAGTCGAAAATGTAATCAATCAAAATAAGAAAGAAGATGTAAGTATAATTGTTTCTGATTTTTTGTATTCTCCTCCTAATATGATGAATCTAGAAGGAACTCTAAATGTAAGACTAAGAGAAATGTTTTTGAAACACCCGAACATGGCTCTGTCTGTTTATGCTTTTAAATCTGATTTTGTAGGAAGGTTTTATACTGTAAGCAATCAAACAGTTTTAAATTGTTGTTCTGACAAACGCCCTTATTATGTTTGGGTTTTGGGAGAACAATCATTAGTAGAACAAATAGACAAAATTATTAATGAGAAAAATATAAATTTCTTAAAAGAATTGCACGTAGGCAAAACTTATAAAAAAATTGAAGGAGAGATTCTATCACAATCAGGAAGAGATGAAACTTCTATATGGCAACGAAAAGCTGAATGTGGAAATATCATTACAGAAGGTAAAATTAGAGATGGAGAAAGGCTTACTTATACAATTGGTTTAAATTTGAATAATTTGCCTACTTATTACAAAAATAAAACTTATTTGCAGGATAACTTGAAAGCAGTATCTTCAAATTCAAGTACACAAATAAAAACTATCAGAACGTATAGCGAATTTAAAAAAAATATTAATCCAGAAGATGTTGTTCTTGCCAAAAAATATACACATTTCGTAGAAGTAAAAACTGTTTCAGTAGATGACCCATGTAAAGCTACCATAAATCTAGAACTCAAAAGTAGTCTTCCAAAATGGATAGATACTTGGAATACAGAATCTGATGAAACTGATGCAGAACGAAGCGAAAGAACCGTTCTTTTGAAACGAATCTTTTCAGGTATCAATGAAGCTTATGAAAACGAAATCTTATTTTCTTACCAATATATTATTACTGCGAGTACTTTGTAAACCAACTAACTATTAAAATTTATGAGAGATTTTGTAATGACCATTTTTGAAAAGTTTTTGAGAGAAGTAGCTCAAATCCCCTCTAATACTGTTACTCCATGGAGAAACGATGTATTTCCACTTACTTTATGGCTTATTATTGCTATATCATTAGTTTCTACACTACTGTTTTATTTCTTTTTCAATAAAATGTACTCTTCTTACAATAGTGGGGGAAGCTGGTTCAGAACATTTCTTTTGAATGGATTTATTTGTGGAATAGTAGCTTTTATTATTGTCTATGCAGCTTTTCCTGCGATGTTTAAGCAAGTACTTACTTTATCGTTATGGTATGCAGTACTTAATTTGGTCTATGCCTTTATTCTATTCTTTGTATTTTCTATGATTTTTAAATGGTTTTCTCCAAATGGAAGAAAATCTCCTTTTTAGATAAAAAAAATATTAAGTCAATATAATTAATTATAAAAAAATAATACATGAAAAATCTCTTTATATTTGGAATCGGTGGCACAGGAACTAGAGTAGTCAAATCTCTAATTATGCTACTTTCTTCAGGAGTAAAAATAAATGCAGAAAGGGTAATTCCTATTCTTATCGATCCACATGAAACAAGCGATGAGTACAGAAAGGTAAGTATGATGTTAGAACAGTATGAAAAGATGTATCAACATAGTAAAAGTACAAGAGCTTCATTTTTTTCTACTGAAATTTTACCTTTAGGAAAACTTCACAGCGATACTATCAAAGACACAGAGGATATAGATAATTCTTTTGGTCTTAGTTTTAGTAAATATGCCAAAAATACTTTTGAAGAATTTATAGGCTACAATAAAGACATGCCTACAATAGATCAAAGCTTTGTATCTATGTTTTTTTCAGAAAAAGATAGAAAAAGCGAAATGGCAGTAGGTTTTCGTGGTAATCCAAGTATGGGAAGTATTATCTTAAACAAACTAGAAGATTCAGAAGAGTTTAAGTTCTTCAAACGTGTTTTTAATACAGGCGACAAAATTTTTATGGTGAGTTCTATTTTTGGTGGAACAGGAGCATCTGGTTTTCCTCTCCTTCTCAAAAACTTGCAAACAGCAGGAGATAATATTCAAAAAGCCGTAAAGGGGGCAGTTAGTGTAATGCCTTATTTCAAACTCAATGAGAATGGCGAAAGCTATATTGATTCTAATTCCTTTATTACCAAAACAAAGGCAGCACTTTCTTTTTATGAAGGGCAATTAAAGGGAGTAGATGAACTTTATTATATAGCTGACAGTCAGTTGGCTATGCACAATAATGATGAAACAAAACAAGAAAATGCTTCTCATTTGGTAGAAATGATGTCTGCTATGGGAATTATTGATTTTGCTGATTCTACTAAAAGATATGATTTGGGAGTAGCTTCTACGCTTAGAGATGGAAATTTTCATGAGTGTGCTATAAATGGAAATAGAAATGAGCTTTCTTTGTATGACTTAGATGATCATACAAAAGCACTAGTCCACAAACCTCTAATTAAAAATCTTTTCTTATCTTATATCTATAATAATTTAGGCCCTTCTTCATCTAGCCAGCCTTGGTTTATAGAAGCTCTAGGGGATCAACACGAACAGGCTTTTAAAAAAGGAAATGGAGAATTCGAACCTCTAGTAAAATTCTTAAAGGATTATAACAACTGGATAAAAGAACTAGGAGTAAAAGAAAGAAAATTTTTGCCTTTTGATGTCAGTCAAGATATTAATGAATGGGTAGTAAATCATGGGTCGGTAATGAAAAAAGGCTTGATGGATAAGATAATTCCCAAACGCCTGTCTGATGATAAAATCAATGTCATTCTTAATTCTCAAATAAGGAAAGTACAAAAAGATGAAAAAGGCTTTGATAGAGTTCTCGAACTTATGGACAAAGCTACTGATGTTATTTATCAAGACTATTTCAGAATATAATTTTTCACACCTTAACTATTCTATTATACTATTATTATGGCATTACAAATTCCAGAAAGTCGTCATTTACTTACGCTACGCCAAGAAAGAAGTACAGATAAAAAAGGCTGGCACGAAACCGTTATTTATAATTCTTCTCGTATAGAAGAAATAGAAGATCCAAATGGCTCAAAAGTAGCTATTCCACCGAGTTCAATTCCTACGCCTTTTGCACAAATGCACCTTTACGATATTGCCTTCAAAATGGTAAACCGTAAAGAGTTAGGACACGAAGGACAAACTATTTATAATCAACTTGTTTCTGAATGTCTTGATGCGATAGACCTTATTTATAATCTTAGAGAGCATCTTCAAGCAGATAAAGAAGAACATTTTGCTATCATAGAATGGAATATAGATGAGCGTATAAAATCACTAAGAAGTTCGGAGAACGACGGACACCAATTATTAGGAAAAACTATCGAACTCTTTACAGGTGATCTTTCTCCTTTCGCAAAAAATATGCAAGGAGAACGCAAAACGCCTAATATGTACATCTTGACGTATGATACAACTCCTATCGTAGCAACTTCTCCTCTTACCTTTGCTTTCCTTGCGCCAAAGGTAGATAAAGAACTCATAAGTGGTGTCAAGACGATAGATGGCAGGGATATGTTTACAGGAATTAGAGCATTGCACCAACGTTCAGAAGAATTTCAAATCTATGTTCATCGTCTTTTCCATTTGCACAAAAATATGCTCAATCAAATGGATAACGTTCATGAATATATGCGTATCCAAAGGGATAAGTATCACAGTAAAAAGGGGGATATAATAAAAGATATTTATGAGGAAACTTCTACTTTAGGAGCTTTCAATGCAGATTATAATGATGTAATCATTGATGGAAAAACGCCACGTATAGAAAAGGTAGCATGGAAAAGTTGTGCGCCTATTATTACAGATGGCAACTTAAAGAGTAGTTATTTGATAAAACCAAGTAAATCAAAAGAAAAAACAGCTCTTTTAGAAACACAAGGAGGACAAAAAGTATTGCCTTTAGTCTTGCAAGAAGGATATGAAAATCCTGCTTTCAAATACTTTAGAGATAAAGAATGGAGCAACAAAACAAAAGTTCCTTTCTCATTACCAAAAGAAAACTGGTCGGATAGAAATCTTCCAGAGGTTGGATTTGGTTATCCGTATTTGGTAACGACAGATTTATTAGCAGAAGATCTTATCCGTATGCCGTATCGTATTAATGATGAGCGTTTTGTAGTTCCTAAAAATCACATACACGATTCTAATATAGATTTTCTTTTACCTGTTACGGATTTGTATTTCAAGTTTTTTGATGAAGAGACACTCATTGAAAACCTTACTATCGAAACAGCAGATTCTAATGAAGGAGCTATACGAGTACGATTAAGAGTACCAATAAAAGGAACAGAGGAAGAAGGAAAATCGTATCTGACTTTTACTCGTTATTACGATTATGGAAAACCTAGAAATGATAACAACGGAAAAATAATCAATTTAGTAGATGACGGAAAAGACGAAACTATGGAAGATATTCCTTCGCCTTTTTCTATTAGCATTTACCCATTTATACGTACTGGAAATGCAGCTAATGATACTATGTACAAAATCATGCTTCTGTCTTCTAAGCTAGATAATGTAGAAGCATATAGCCTAAACGCCTACAATGAAGAAAAGGCTATTGAAACAAGTGATGCTGCTATTCAGAAAATAAGTAGATTCGAACGCAACGTAGAAGGTTCACATTTATCTGTATTTTCAGTTTCAGGGTGTGCATTTGATGCTATCGAAATAGTAACTCCTTACAGAGGAAAAACAGGGAGCAGAGCAAAAGGCTGGATTTTGCCTAGATGGAAGAAACCAATACAACAAGGAAGCAATCCAAAACAGTTTACAGTAGCTGTAGATTTCGGAACTACAAATAGTTTCGTTGCTTTTACAGATAGCAATACTGCAACAGAAGGAAATATCCAAACTTATCCTTTCTTTATAGGGGAAGATGATATGCAAACTGTTACACTCAACAAACCTACGGCTGACAAAAACCATGTCATGCTAGATAGATATGATTTTGATGATAATGCTATCGGACTAGCGACTACTTTCTTTCAAGATCGTATGTTTATGCCTAATCTTATTGGAAATCCACCAGCACAAGAATCCAACTATGGCAACTGGCGAAATGCCTTTCCTATTCGTACTGCTTTAATTCACGCTTCTGATGTCAAGTTTGATCCTTTGCTCAATTCATCTATCAGTTTTCTATATGAAAAAGATTATTTGGACATAGATAGACATTCGCAAAGAGTAACAACAAACTTAAAATGGTCGGCTGATAATTCTAAGCTAGTAGAAGTTTTTATAGAACAACTACTCCACATGATTAGAAACAAGATACTTCTGAATGGTGGAGATTTATCACGAACAAAATTAATTTGGTTTAAGCCTCTTAGTTTGCCAAAACGCCTTACTGACAACCTCAATAATTTGTGGGAAAATAAATCTAAGGAAATAATAAGCAAATCAGTAGATGTCCATTTGATGAACGAATCAGAAGCTCCTTATTTCTATTATCGTGCAAAAGGAAAAGTAGAAAAGAGTTCTTCCGTAGTTTCAATAGATATTGGAGGAGGTTCGACAGATATTGCCTTAGTTTCTAATGGAGGAAGAACTAAAATTGCTACTTCTGCTTATTTTGGAGCAAATACACTCTACGAAGGAAAAGACACAAAAGACCCAAGCCTAGAAACAGAAGGGGGTATAGTTTCAAGATACCGTAACTGGTTTAAAAATAAAATTGAACTTACCAAACAGGGAATTAGTCAAGCAGAAGGATCACGATTAGAAATAATTTTCAACGAAATTATGGAAAGTGGTCGCTTTAGTTCTTCCGATAAAGCAAGTTTTATGTATTCTGCCAAAAACATAGACTTTGATAAGCAGTTGAGTGAAGATCAAGATATATTATTGCTTTTCTTATTGCATTATGCAGCTTGTATTTATCATGCCGTTCAGCTTTTGGCTATTAAGGGAATGCCTTACCCAAAAGACTTTTGTTTTAGTGGTACAGGTTCGAAATACCTTAATTTCTTAGATGTAACCAAAGACAAAAAGAACATACAAAAGTTTACCGAAATTTTTGCTAAGAAGGTGTATGACAAATACAAAGATTTGAAAATTGAAGCAAAAGAACAAAAAGAAAATCAAGAAGAACAGCAGGTGCAAGAAAAAGATTACAATCCGTTCTTAGATGGCTCTTTGGACGAAAGTGGTAGTAGTTCTATTGAAGATCAGTATGATGGAACAATCAATTTGCATGTAACTCAAGAACCAAAAGAAGCTACTTGTTTTGGAGGAATTCATAGCTTTTCTACAGCTTATAAAAATATAAACTTAGGAGAAGATATTAATACTATATTCTTAGGAGAAATAGATGCAAAGAAAAGCGATTTGTTGCCTAATCGTCAGCTTACTTATGAAGACCTTATCGAACAAGATGGTAAATTCACAAAAGAAGGAGGAGAACTTGCTCTAAGAATAGATAAAAATTTAGATCAGTTTTTAGAAATCTTTTTGAGTATGAATAAAAACCCTGAAACTCGTTTTGAATTCTACAACATAGAAACAAACCTTACAAATTTTGAAAAAGGATTCAAAAGCATCAAGCAGAAAGAACTAGCAAAAGGAATGATTTATGAGCGTAAAAATGCTTCTGATGGTGGTTATACGCCTGTAAGAGAATCCTTCTTTTTCTATCCTCTGCGTGTAATTATTAGAGATTGGGCTTTGGCTATGGCACAAACAAAATTAAACGCATAATACTCACTTTCAATTACTACCCTAAGTATTTTATCTTTTGATGATGCTTAGGGTATTTTGGCTTACCTATCTAACATAAAATTAAAATGAAACCATTACACACTTTTTTAGTCGTCTTTTTAGTCGCTCTGTTTTGTAGTCCTGCTGTTTGGGGGCAAACTCCACAAGATAAAAAGATAGTAAACGATGCAATAGATAAAATAAATTATAAGTTTGCACATGCTATGTACTCTTATATATATCTAGGAGATCCAAATAAAGATAAAGAAGGGGGGTTAAAGAAAGTACAATTTAACGAAACAGAACAAGATTATGAATCAACGAAGGGTATAACTAATATACAAACACAACCACTAAATATCATCTTTCATAATCAAGTGAGTGAGGGTGTACCTTTAAACTATGTAGATCAGATAAATGGAATCAAAAATAATTATAAAATAGATAAAACAACTTATCCAATTACTACTGATACAGAAAAAGAAACTTTTTTATCAGCATTGGTTACTTTTATAGAAGAAAAGATAAATCAATACAATAAGTTCTTAGAACCAGAGAAAGGAACAATAAACCCTTATATCATAAAATCGAAGCAAAAAGAAGCCTTAATTAGTGCGTTAAATAATATAGCTGAAGAAAGTATTAAACCTATTGATGAGGCTACAACTTCTACTGAAACTAATACAAAAAAAGAAGTAAAAGCAGAATTAAAATATGAAATAGGGTTATCAGAAAACAACACTTTTAAAGAAGGTACTAATTTCACTTTTGATGAAAAAAAAGGAAAAATTTATTTCTTTGTCAAAAACATAAGTAATAATCCTATTACTTTAGTTTCTCAAACTTTGACTAGTAATTCTAATTTTTCAATAGAAGAAAGTATTGGTACGAAAGGAAAACGAGAAGTAATAGTGAAAGAAAATTCTAAAGATGATAAGAAGAAGCATATTCGCTATGGAACTATTGAATATGAATACAATGAAAATAAAGAAAATGATGCTACTTTAACTTTAGTATTAAGAGCCGATGAATTAGAAAAAACAGTAGAAATCAAATTGAAAGGCTATACAACAAAGGGTGACCAAGATGATAATAATGATGAAAATGAGAGAGAAGAAACAATAAAATTTAGTTATAAAATAAATGATACTATATCTACAGCTGAAATTCTTACAAAAAGTGCAAGCTCTCCCAAAGACAAACCTGAATATGAACAAACTATATTAGCAAAAGTGAGAGATACTATCTACTTTTATGAAGGCGATAAAATGATAGACTCTTACACTACAGAAGGCGAACGTGAAGAAGTTATAAAAATTATGGAAAACGTAAATAGAGTACATAATATTCGCATTAAAATAGAAGGGAATGAACCAAATCCAACTCCAATTTCAAATTTTTGGTATTGGATAGGAGGAATAAGTCTTTTAGCTATTATCTTGTTAGTTGTAGCCTTTATGTTATTTGGCTCTAAAAAACGAGAAGAAGAACATCCAAGAGGGGAAGAGGTAATAACAGAAAATATAAAACCAAAAGCTGTTAATACTCTTATGAATAGACCAAACAATCAAGAAACAACAAACACACAACAAAACGAAGAAGATATGGCTTACAATGCAGATGTATCAGAATTAAAGGCTGTTTTAACTGTCTTAATAAGAACGAACCAATCAGCAAAAGATAAATTTTCTCAAGCTAATGAAGAGTGCCGAAAATATAATTACAGAGTACAACAGAATGAAGACGTAAAAGCTTTAATGGAAAAGATAGAATTACACAAGGAAAGAGAAGAAAAGCAAGAATCTAAAGATGAAATCAAAGAACCACCAACAGGAAAAGAAACAGAAAATCCTTTTTTTGGTGGAACTGATAGTCAATTTAACTCTATTCCAAAACATTCAGAGAAAGTAGCAAATCAACCTAAAAATGAAATAAAAGCAGAGCCTGTTGTTCCGAAAGAGGTTTTTATTGATTATGGCGATAATTCTTATATTGCTTTAAGAGATATTACTGATGATAAAACGGCACTAAAAGAAGGACGTAACAAACCAATGAGTAATACTATTTTAGTTATAAAACCTTATACACAAAGAGGAGGGGAATATGCAGAGCTTCATCTTCATGATTCTATTACGACTATGGGTTTTGAGTCTATGTTTCGTTCTTTAGAAACTTTAGAGAAAGTAATGAAATTTTCAGGTTTTACTGAACATGTAAAAAACGTAAAACAATTAGAAAAAGGAAAATTAGAAAAAGATGGAGAAGTTTGGAAAGTAGTAGAGCCTATAAAAGTGCAATTCTTGTAAGAAAAATCAATTTCAATGAAACCAGTCCATACTTTTTTGGTATTTTTTTTAGCTGCTTTGTTTTGGGGTTCTGCTGTTTTTGGGCAGACCTCACAAGACAAAGAGATAATAAATAATGCAATAGATAAAATAAATTATAAGTTTGCATATAGCATGTATAGGCACAATGTAGTTAGTGCGCCAAAAGGTACTTATCTGAAAGGAATAGAGTTTGGTACAAAACAAGACTATGAAGCAGCAAAGAACATAACTAATATAAAATCACAAGCATTAAATATAATATTTCATAATAAACAAGATTCAAAGAATAATACACCTTTAAACTATGTAGATCAGATAAACAATATTAAAAATAATTACAGAATAGATGGAAGAGCTTATCCAATTACTACCAATGCAGAAAAGAAGGCTTTTTTATCAGCATTAGTTAGATTTATAGGCGAGAAGATAAACCAATACAATAAGTTTTTAGAGCCAAGTGATAAGAATAGAATTAATCCATACACAATCAATTCAAGTCAAAAAAAGCAGTTGGTTAGTGCTTTAAATGATATAGCTGAAAAAAGTATTAAACCTATTGATGAGGCTGCAACTTCTACTGAAACTGATGCAAAACAAGAAGTAAAAGCAGAATTAAAATATAAAATAGGTTTATCAGAAACCAACACTTTTAAAGAAGGTAATAATTTCACTTTTGATGAAAAAAAAGGAAAAATTTATTTCTTTGTCAAAAACATAAGTAATAATCCTATTACTTTAGTTTCTCAAACTCTAACTGATAGTACGAATTTTGTAATTAGAGAATACATTGGTAGTAAAGATAGACCAGAATTAATAGCACAAAAAGATAATAGAAATACTCGCTATGGAACTATTGAATATGAATACAGTAAAGAAAAAGTAGATAAAGCTATTTTAACTTTTATAGTAGAAGCAGAGAAAGGAAATCAAGAAGTAGTTACAATGACTCTCCATGGTTATACTCATTCTGCTAATAAAGAAAAGAAATCATATATTAAAATAGATAGCAGAAACTTAAATAAATCAGAGGAAAGTCTTCCATTAATAACAAGAGAACAAGACTCTACTATTTGGTATTGGATAGGAGGAATAGGTCTTTTGTTTGTTCTATTATTAGTTTCAGCCTTTATGTTACTTGGTTCTAAAAAACGAGAAGAAGAACATCCAAGAGGGGAAGACGTAATAACAGAAAATATAAGACCAATAGCTGTTAATACTCTTGCGAATCAAGAACTAACAACAAGCCAACGACACAATGAAGAAGAAATGTCTTACAATGCAGATTTACTAGAATTGAAAACTGTTTTGGGTATGCTAATCAAAACAAAACAATCAGCAAAAGATAAATTTTCTCAAGCTAATGAAGAGTGCCGAAAATATAATGGCAAAGTACAACAGAATGAAGACGTAAAAGCTTTAATAGCAAAAATAAAGTCAAATAAAGAAGCAGAAGAAAAACAAGAACCTAAAAATGAAATTGCAGAAACAGAAAAAGAAACAGAAAATTCTTTTTTTGGTGGAACTGATAGTGAGTTTAATTTTATTCCAAATGAAAAGAAAGAAGTATCAAACCAAACTAAAAAAGAAACGAAAGCAGAGCCTGTTATTGTTTATCATGATGATTCTTATATTTCTCTAAGAGATATTACCAACGATGGAGGAATAAAGGAAGGACGTAAGAGACCAGCAAGCAATACTATTTTTGTAATAAAGTCTTTTACAAAAAACGGAGTAGAATATGGAGAACTTTTTCTTCATGATGATATTAGACCTACTGGTTTTGAAGTTATGTTTAGGTCTTTAGATTACTTATACGGAATTGCTATTTTAGATTTGAATAGCACAGCACACCCTAAACACTGCGAAACACTTGAAAAAGGAAAACTAATAAAAAGAAATGATATATGGGAAGTAGAACAAAAAATGAAAGGACGTTTTTATTAGTGTTTATCCAAAATCTAGTAAAAAACAAACTTTATGTAATAGCCTTTTTGAGTAGCTTGATTTTTTTTTGGTCAGGAAGTTTTTGCTATGCTCAAAATGAAGCCCCCTATTCTAAGCAAGAAATAAATGAACAACTAGAACAAGCTATTTTAGAAATAGATTTTGAGTTGGTGTATTATATTTTGAATTATGCTTCTGAAAGAAAAAATTTAGATGGAGCAAGTCAGCTTGATGATAATCTTTTCCCGAAGACAAACCCAACTTATAAGGATATAAAAAAACTAAGACCTAAAGTAGGTTATTCAACTGCAAAAAAAGTAGTAGCAGCTATTTTTGATGATTATAGAAAGCGTGACGGAGTAACAGATAAAAATATTGTCGATAAAATCTATGAACATAGAGAAGACATAAATGAAGTAAATACGTTTCAAGATATCGAAACGCTCCTTGGCGATGTTACTCAAACTGCAATTACACAGATAGGGCAATACAATAGTATTATACAAAAAGAGCTTAATGGAAGTCATAATTATTATCGTTTGCCAGCAACAGAAAAATATTCAGAAACTAAGCAATTAGAGCAAAAACTAATACGTATAAAAGAAAAATACTTAAAAAAAATAGCTAAAAATTATTCTATTGATTATTCTTATTCTGTTCAGTTACCTAACAAAAAATATGATATAAAAAATAAAGTAGGTTATAATCAAAATCAAGGAGAGCATAATGAGAAAATTAAAAATTCACGTATGACCTATACTTTACAAGAAGGAGAGAAAGAGATTGATGTAAAAATCAATAGTAAAAATGCAAATGTAGGATTAAGTATTTCGCCACATTTGACAGACATTGATAATGCCTTTTCTTTAAAAAAAATAAAAGACTCAAAAGAAGAAGATATAACATACAGAATTACTTATGATCCTACAAAAAAAGAAGTAGAAGCACTATTAGAATTTACTGTTTCTCCTTTTATGAATGGAAAAAAGAATAGCAAATATATTAGTAAATCTACTGTCGAGATAATAGGACTTCCAAAACCACCACCACCTACAGCAGATATTTTTGAGTACACAATTAGGAGCAGCAGCACAGGAGAGGTACAACATTTTAAAAAAGACGGCAGCGTAGAAAGGTCATCAAGTCAAGGATCTAAATTTGTCTATACAATAAAAGATGTAGGAGAGGAAGACGAAATTATCTATCAAAACGAAAAAGGAAAATCAATAACTTATGAAGTGGAAACAGAAACTAAACTAATTACTATTGAGTTTCCCAATCAAAATTTTGAGCGTGTTATACAGATTTATCCTAAAGAGACACCTTCTCCTTATTCAAAAAAAATAATTTATATAGCAATGGCAGCAACTGTTTTCATTATCCTTTTTCTAATCGTATTTTTTACTACTAGAAAAAATAAAAATACTAAAATAGAAAAAGTAACTGAACCTATCAGAATTCAAGAAAAACCAAATCAAGCAGAAAAACAGAAAAGTGATGAAGAGATACTATTTAATAAACATTTATATGAATTGAAAAGTATTTTGGGAGTGCTAATAAATACAAATCAATCAGCAAAAGATAAGTTTTTACAAGCTAATGCAGAATATCAAAAAGCCAGTCCTCAAATACAACAGCATAAAGACATCAAGGCTTTAATGGCAAAAATAGAATCAAATAAAGAAGTAGAAGAAAAACAAGAAATCAAGGATAAAAGCGAATATGATAAACGATTTACTGTTATTTCAGAAGCAACAAGAGAAGCTGAACAAAAAATTAAAAAAGAACAGGAAGAGGAAATAATTTTTAATAGAGATTTAGAAAAATTAAAAACTACACTAGAAATTGTCATTTCAAGCAAACAGTCAGCACAAGATAAATTTGCTCAAGCCAATGAATATTACAAACAAAATAACGGAAAAATTCAGCAACATGAGCAAATTCAAGATTTGATGTTCAAAATAAGAAAAAGTAAAGAAGTAGAGGAACAACAAAAAAGCAAAATTGAAGAAACGCAGGAAGAAGTAAAAGAAACGGCAGACGAAGCTGTTATTACTTCTGATTTTGAGAAAAAAATATTTTATTTATCTTCAAATGATAGTCTAGAAAAAGTAAAAGAATTGAAAACAGGACGTAACAAATCTGTCAGTAGCACTATTTTTATTATTGAACAGATTTCGGAAAATGAAGCTACCCTAGAAACGTATCCAAATATGCAAAGCAATTTTTTTACTTCATTTTATCATGCACTCTATAATTTTGAATTTGCTTTTGATGTAATGAAAAGACCTTCTACAGCTCCTACGCTTGTAAAAACAATCCAAAAAGGAAAGTTAATCAAAGAAAGGAATGTTTGGAAAGTAGTAGAGAAAGCAAAAATAGAATTTCACTAATTTTTGACTAAAAAACTAAAAAATTATGACAGAAGAAGAGATACAAAAGTTCAAAGAAGGAGTTCGTCTGCAAAACTTAGGAAAGGCGTTGTATCAACTCAATCTTATTAATGGACAAAAATATGACATCGAAACAAAAATAAAAGAAGCAAACAAATTTTATCAAACACTTGATAAATCGACTAAACAAGAACCCAAAATTTTGGATTTAATGTTTCAAATTACAGGAATGAAAATCATGATAGCAACTAAGGAAAAACCTGTAATCATTGAAAAACAAATTAAAACAGAAGTCAAAACGGATAATATCGTAATTCAGAAAGAAATAGAAATTGATACAGAAGAAATAGAATTACCAAAAACAGACCAATATCAAAATGACTATTTAGAAGAAAAATATATAGAAGCTGAATCAAATTATCCAAAAAGTTACCTTTCTATAAAAGATGTAGAAGTAATTACAAAAGAAAATACGAAAGTAAAAAGCTTTTTAAAAACAGGAAGAGAAAGAGCGATGAGTAATACCCTATTCGTTATTCAACTTATTTCTGCAACAGAAGCTATTTTTAGTACATATCGAGACATAACAAGTAATTTTTTCACTTCATTTTATCGTTCGCTATCTGATTTTGATTTTGCCTTTGAGGTAATCGGTTTATCTTCTCTTTCTTCCACTCATGTAAAGACCATACAAAAAGGTTTCTTAATCAAAAATGGAGAAGTTTGGGAAGTCAAACAAAAAGCAAAAATAAAATTTCAATAAATCTTTTTACTTTCTTTTTATACTAAAATTATGTTTGATAGAACAAGCGAAAGTCCACAAATACCAAATTCTCCCAAAAATGAAGCAAAGGATTTACCTAGCAGTTCACCTAAGAACAACAAAACATTTCTATTTATAGGTATCGGTAGTGGTATTGTAGTCCTTATTGTGGTTTTGGCTTTATTTGTTTTTAACTCTCCTAAAAATAATATAGAAAATTCTGCAAGTAATCCATTTGTAGATATAAAAGGAAAATATACAGGAGGTGGAAAAGTACTAAACATAAATATTACTTCTCTTACTACACAAGATAGTATCACTTATAGTTTTGAGTATAATTTTTCTACTACTCAAAAACCTTTGGACGTTGGAACAGGAACTTACATACCTTCTTCTAATTCTATTAATTTTAATAAAGAAATAATAGGAAATGTTTTGCTAGATAAAAAAGATAATACTATTTTTATAAAAAATGATTTTTGGACAGTAAAAAAAGAAAACTAACTATGTTAATTATAAAATTTAAAGTTTTTTTGTTGCTTTTCGTAGTTGTTATCTTCACTTCTTGTTCAAGTGAAGATAGCTGCAAGCCGTGTCAAGACGAATTAGCACAGGTTCGCCTAGTAATGGATGAGCTTAGTAGTCAAGCTCTTCAAATTTCTAGTGTGATGAAATCGTTGAATGATTCGGATTCACTTAGTACTATCGATGATTTGACAGGTTTTGATACTGAGAAAATAACAGAGTATCTAGAACAAGTTGATTCACGCAGAAAATTAGCAGAAAATCAAATAGATCAAATCAATCAAAAAATAGAAAGTTTAGCAGGTGTAAAAGGAGTTGATGCACTTATTTCTTACCTAAATTCTATGAAAGCAGCTCTAGAAAGTAAAAAAAGAGAAATGAGCGTGCTTTATACCAAACTAGAGAAAGCTAACAAAGAAAACGAAATTCTGACAGGAAAGTACCGAGTGGCTACCAAGACAATAGAGGAAAAAGAACAAACTATTTCTGAAATAGAAAAACAAAAACAAGAAGCTTTAGAAATAGCCGAACAAAACAAACTAAAAGCCGAAAAAAGCGAACAAAGTCTTCAAGCCGAGAAAATATTCAAACAAGCAGAAGACAAATACAATAAGGCAATGGGTATCAAAACAACAGGCGTTTTTACCAAAAACAAAACAGAAAAAAAAGAAGAAAAGAAAAAACTCCTTCAAGAAGCCCAAAAACTTTACATCCAAGCCAACGAATTGGGACACACAGGAGCTGCATACAAAGCTAATAAAGCAGGTTTAGAAATTAAAAACATTGATAATTAAAATTATGAATACTAACACTTCAAATTCAGTTTTATATTTATATTTAGGAATAGGCTTTTTAGTAGTAAGTCTTATCGGATTTATGTATTCTTTTACTATTTCAGAATATTCATTTTTAAAATGGACTTCTCTATGTTTTTTTATTTTAGCACTATTTTTCTTCAATGTATTTATAAACAAAAGAAATACAATTATAAATGAAGGAAATACAGCCACAAACAGAATACAAATAGATATATTTAAGTATACTCCCAAATTTTTCAATCTATTTTCAATCTATTTTCAATCTATTTTAAAATATTTTTTACCTATTTTATTAATATTTTTTGCTCTTATAATCACTTGGCTTTTTGTTCTTGATCCATATCTTTATAAAAACCCAAAAGGAGGTACATCTGTCATAAATACTGAAATAGTAGTATATGCACTTTTAGCTAGTGGCGCATTGTTGTATTTAGGTATTTTCTTGTCTTATTTTGTTTCTGGAAAATCTCAAAGTTGGAAACCTATATTTGGAAAATTGAATGAGAATCATCTTGAGATAGATGAATTTGTAACTTCTAGTGATTGCAAAAAGGTCGTACATTATTATACAGAATCAGTAAGGTCTAGATTTTATGATGAGGTAAAACAACTTCTAAAAGATGCACATAACGCCCAACTAGCAGCCTATCTTTCATTTACAGTAGGATTTGCAGTATTTTGTGTTCTGCTTTATAACGAAACAAGTATAACAGCAACAGACAATACTACAATAACAATAATAAGGCTAATTTTCCCAAAAACAGCTCTAATTGTCGCTACCTCATTAATCATACGAACCTTTATTAACCAATATAGACACAACATATTAACGGTAAAATATATTCAGAATGAGTTAAATAATATAGAGCAAAAGTTAGTTTTCTATTCTCTAATGGAGGAAGAACTAAAAGAAATTGACATTACTGAATTAGTAAAGGGATTAGTAAGTATTGAACGAAATTTTATTTTGCAACAAGGTCAAAATACAGTAAGTACCAAATTACAATCTATTATTCAAAAAGATGAGAAGGAAAATCCAAGTTTTCTCCTGGATAAGCTTGTCGATTTAGTAAAAGCTATTAAAGAATCTTAAAGCTAAAAGCTAAAATGAAAAAAAATACTCTGTTTATCTTATTGATATTTTTTACTTGTAGTTGTACTAAGGAAACTCTAGTAGACATACGAGATGCTATAAGAAAGATAACTATATCTTCCGAAGAAGATGTAATAGCATCTTCTTCGGAAGATATAGTAGAACCTAAACAAGCAACTACTATTTCTCCAGAAGGTAAAAGTGAAACAGACGAAAACCCTATACAAGACGATACAACAAGTATTGTAACTAGTGAGCAAAACCCTGAAAATAGACTTATAGGAAAGAACAAAATTATTCTTTATCCTTTATCTGACAATAATGATGATATAGTTAAATGCTGCAAAAATAAAAATACATTAAAGATAGATATTAATATAGTCCTTCATTCAGAAAAATTAATAAAAGATACTACATTAGTTGAAGATATAAAATACCATCTAGTGATTTCCTATAAAGAGCAAAAGAAAGAAATAGAAGTATCTAGAATGTGTAAATTATTGAGTGATTCTACTTATAGCTACTTTCTTAAATTAGAAAAAAATTTAGATATTAATGCTTTTTTTGATAAAATAAAAATAGATGAAAAAGAAGAATTATTTTTTTATATTAAAGATGAAAAGAAGTATATATCAAACACAGAAGAAAATTCAAAACGAGTTGCCCAAAAATGTGAAAAAAATTGGAGAGAAAAAATAAAAGATTGGTTTACAAGAAAAAAGAAAAAATAGATATTTTTCTCACTTTCGTTCAAAAATAAAACTTTAAAGACAGCAATATGTTTGATAGACCAAGTGAAACAAGCCAAGCTACTTCCGAAAAAGTAGAAAATAAGATAGAAACCACTCATAAAGAAGAAGCTACTAAAAAAAATTATCTATATCCAATACTAGGAGTTTTAGGAATATTCTATTGATAATAGGAGTGGTTTATGCTTTTAATTTCAATACAAAATCAACTTCACAACCTAATTCACAAAATGAAACAGCAACTTCAGAAACTATAACTCCATCTTCCAAAATCCAAGAAATTCTATTTGAAGAACTACTAGGGAAATACAAAGGAAATATAGATGATAAGGAAATTACAATTACTATTTTTTTAGAAGGAACATCAAAAAAATATACCTATTCAGAAAATAAAAATAGTAGGTTATCTGACAATTTTTGTGGAAAATCACTAGTAGGTATTTTTAAAATGTATTTTCTATTTTGTTCAAGTCTGTACCGAAGGTCTGACTTGAACAAAATAAGCATTTTTACTTGTTTCAGCGCTTATTTTAACTTGGTCAGACCTTCGGTACAGACCAAGTTAAAATTAGGTGTTACCAAAAATAAAATTATCACAAAAATTGTCAGATAACCAAATAGTATTCGTACAGTTTTTCATTACGAAAAAACAAATCAAATAAATTTTTCTAAATTTCTCAGTAAAGATTTAAGGGAGTTTATCATTTATAAAGAAGGAAATACTATTATTTTGCGTTCTCCAAAAGTTGAATTACGAAAAATAAATTAACTAAAAAATTACATTCTTTCCACAACCCCCTCATGCAATTCCAAAACCTGCTTAATCAACGAATGAGAAGCATCATTATAAATCACAAAATCGGCACGTTTTAGTTTTTCACTTTCGGGAAGTTGTTTGGAAATAATGGCTTTTATTTGTTCTTCGGTTCGGTGGGAATCTCTCTGCAAAACTCGTTTTATGCGCTCCTCCAATGGTGCATGAACAACAATAATGGCATCTAAAACTTTGTACGAATCCGACTCAAACATCAAGGCAGCTTCTTTCAAAAGATACGGACTTTTGGCTGCATTTTCATTGTACCAATTTTGATAATCTCTTCCTACGGCTGGATGGACAATAGAATTGAGTAGTTTTACTTTTTCGTTATTATCTTGATTTGAAAAAACAGTCTTTACTAAAAAATCTCTATTAATCTCATTTTCGCTTAAATAAACCTCTTCTCCAAAGGCTTTTTTGAGTTCTTGTTTTAATATTTTATCCGTTGTCATGACGAGTTTTGCACGAGTATCAGCATCGTAAACGGCTATGCCTAGCGTTTCGAAGATTTTACAAACGGTGCTTTTTCCTGCTCCTATGCCTCCAGTTATTCCCAATTGAAGGATTTTGTTTTTTTTAGTGATTTGTTTTTTCATAATGAGAAATACTAGGGCTTATTGGTAAATGATTTTTAGGATTAATAGGATTTGAAAATACAGATAAATACTTTCTCTTGCCGTTGTCGGTGTCCCCACCGACGACATAAAACTATCTACTTTCCATATTCTTTAAGCGTTTTTAGCGAACCTGCTAAAAAAACAGCTTTTTTAATACGTAAAAGATTGGGAAGCGAAAATTCCATTCCAATAGTAAAAAGGAGCAAAATAACTCCAATTTCTGCCAAAATATCAATGTGTTCTTGGCTCGTAACGAGTTTTAAAACATAAGGCCCTGCAATGACACCTGTTACCAAAAAACCGACAATACTAGGCAAGCGCATTTTATACAAAACTAAAATAACAGGAATAGCAAGTGCCAAAATAACAACTACATCTGTTAGAATAGAAGGAATAGAAAGAAGCATTTAATAAGAATTAAGATAAGATAGAATATTTTGTTTATGTAAAACGCAGAAAAGCAAGGACTTCTAAAGATAATAAATTATAAGAAAGCAAAAAAACTAGAACTGATTTTGATTTGATTAATATTTCATATTTTGAATTTGTCAGAATAAAATAGAGAATGGAATAATTCGAACAAAAAAAATCGTTAAACACAAAGTGTCTAACGATTTTCAATCTCTATGAAGAGAAAGTAGAGAAAATAAAATTATTTCACTATTCTTTTCTTACTTCAAACTAACGCTCTTCTAAACGAATGCTTCCATGTCGGTTATTTATACGTACTTTTCCACTTCCACCTCCGTTTGTTTTGCCTTCTACTATTTTGTCATAGTCATCATCTTGTTGCCTTTGGATAGTTGTATTGGGCATTGAATTTCTGATACTTCCGTGTTCTGTTCTTGCTTCAAATTGAAATTTGGCATCTGAATCAAAACGTAATTCTATCGATCCATGAGCATTCTCTACTTCTATTTTATCAAATCCTTTTGCTATTTGTTCAATTTCACAGTTTCCATGTGCAAGTTGTAGAATAGCAGATTTTAGTACTTTTCTGATTTCTATTCTTCCAAATTTATTTTCTCCTATAATTTTAGAAACTGTTCCTATTCTCATATTTCCGTGTTTGACTTCTATCTGTAATACATTTGCTTCATCAATTCTGACATTAGAATGCTTACTTTCAATCTTCAAATCCGTACTACTTTTATCAATATTGATACTTCCATGAGCCACTTCTATATCTGCCGAAGCTACTTCATTGATAGAAAGATTTCCAAAACTCACACTAATTGCATGACGCATTCCTGTCAAGTTATGAGCATTAAAATTACCATGTTTTAGTTCAAGATTTAATTTTCCATTGAGGTCGCCGATTGTTACAGAACCAAATTTGTTCTTTACATCTATATTCAGGTTTTTTGGAATCTTGACTTCATAGTTTATCTCAAAACCTTCTCTATTTGAAGAGTTATATCCTCCTCTTGATTCTTCAATTTCAGTTACGAAATGAATACTTTTAGAGTCATTATCTTGGTCTATTTCAATTCTATCCAAAATATTTTGTGCGTCTTTATCACTTCTTGCCCAAGCTAAAATCGTAACTTGAATAGTAACTTCACTTTTATCATGATTGGTAAAATTGACATTTCCATATTTATTAGAAATACTAAGTAAGTCTGTCGAATTGACTTTAAAGGTCGCTTTTACTACTTTTTGCTTTTCTGATTTTGGTTCGTAAGTAGGATTTTTGACAGAATTATACTTTTCAGCTTTTGCATTTGAAATGGGAATCAAAACTCCTAGACAAACCAGTAAAATAGAAAAGAAAATGGCGAGAGAAGTATTATATAGATTTTTCATTTGAATTATTAGTTGTGTTGGATTTTGAATCAGATGAGTTTGATTTTTCTGTGTTTGATTTTTCTAAGATTTGAATACTTTCATCTAAAATCTGCTTACGTAGTTTTAGATTATTAAGCATTTCATCGACAAGTTTTTTTGGATTTTGCTCTTCCAAAAGGTCTGCTTTCATTACTTTATAGACTTCATCCAGCTCATCTAAAGTTTGGATAGTTTCTGGAGTTATCCAGTTTTGAGTATCTTTTTTTTTGAGTTCTTTTTTGTCTTTTGCGATAATAGAAGTATAATAATTTTCAGCTTCTAAAAGCTCGGCAGGTAAAGACGCATTTTGAGCATAATTTTGTCTATTATTTCCTTCAAAGTTTTCATCAAAACCTCTCATTCCATTTTCTTCGTACATAGAAATCAGTTCTTCATTTTCTGCTGTCAGCATACTTATAGTGTCAGCTTGATACATAAAAGTAGTAATCAAAAGTGCCGTCAGAGAAGCTGCAACTGTCCAAAATTTTCGAAGAGAAACTGTTTTTGTTGTTGGCATATTCTTTTGATTTCTTGTTTCTAAAGAGGTAGCATGAGAAGAATATTGAGAAGTTATTGGAGCAGGTTTGACCCAATTTGTTACATCTCTTTTTACTTCTGCGTAACCTATTTTGATACTTTTGGCAGTCTTTTCTGTTTCAGACGAAATAGGAGCAGGTTTGACCCAGTTTTTGGTTTCTTCTTTTTCTGACTCTTCTGATTCAATTTCTATCAGTTTTTTTGCTCTTTCTTCTATGATATTTCTAGGCTCTAAACGACTTGCTTGTTCGTTTTTCATTTTGGCTTGAATAGCTAAAAAGTTTTTTTCCATAGAAAAAGAAGCATCAAACTGCTGATTGATTGATTTTTTTTCTTCTTTTTGAAGTTTGCTACGATGAGTAAGTAAGAATTTTTCAAGCTCATCAAGCTGTCTTTCTTCTGTATTTTTATTTTTATTGTCCATTTTTACATGCTGTTTTAGTATTGTTTTTGTCGTTGGTAAAGACACCAACAACGGTAAGTATTTTTTTATGAAATTTTAAGCCGTTGTCGGTGTCCCCACTGACGACTTTTATAACATGGTTCGTAATCTCTTTTTTGCTCTACTGTATTGTGATTTTGAAGTAGAACTAGAAATTCCTAATATTTCTCCAATTTCTTCGTGGTCGTAACCTTCAAAAAGATATAAACTCAAGACGATTCTATAACCGTCGGATAGCTTATTGATAGCATCTTTTACTCGGCTGACTTCCGAATTGTGTTTGGTAACTTTTTCAGAAATTCCTGTTTGAATATTCATTTCTGCAAAGTCATTTTCAGAATTTTCATCTTCTTCAATAGCTGGTTCGACAACCATTTCATCCAAAGAAACCAAATCAACCTTCTTTTTTTGAAGATAATTAATTGAAGTATTTATGACAATGCGTTTGAGCCAAGTTCCAAAAGCTGCATCACCACGATATTCTTCAATTCGCATAAATGCCCTCACAAAAGCATCTTGCACTACTTCTTCTGCTTCGTGTCCTTTGCCCACAATTCTGACACAAACATGATACATCGCTCTGACGTACTTTTCGTAGAGTTGGTATTGCGCCTTCTGACTTCCTAATCGAACTTTCTTAATAAGTTCGGAATTAGGTTCTTCGTAATTGGTATCAACAGTTGGGTTAGACATTTAAGTAATTCTATTGTTCTGATTGTATCTTTATTGTTATTATTATTTTGAATAAAAATACTATTTTTTCGTTAGTTGTTGTTAGAGATATTCAAATCGTTTTTGTTATCTCTTATGCTATGAAAGACAAGACAAAAAATCAAAGGTTGCAACAATCTGAAAAAAAAGAGAAAGAAATCAAAAAATAATAGATCTTCCGACTTTTTAGCGATTGATATTATTTTGTATTTTGTTCAAGTCTGTACCTTTAGGTCTGACTTGAATAAAATAAGCCTTTCGGAATTAGAAATACTTATTTTAATTTGGTCAGACTTCCAGTACAGACCAAATCAAAATAGAAGTCTGCCATACAAACCTTCATTCAAAAAACTCTTATCTTTGTATAAATTTTATTGAATTCAGTTTTATAGAAAATAATAATAATAGAATCAGAAGTTAATGAAGACACTTATACTTATCAGACACGCCAAATCTTCGTGGAAAGACGAAACCTTGCCAGACCGTGAACGACCATTAAATACAAGAGGAAAAAATGACGCTCCTTTGATGGGACAAATTTTGTTTGAAAAAAATATTATTCCAGATTTAGTTTTGTCTAGTTCTGCCAAACGAGCAAAAAAGACAGCCCAAAAGATTTTTTTTGATGTTTATGGGTTTATGGAAAGTCAAGTTCATTTAACGGACGATCTTTATTTTACTGGTCTTCCCTTTCACATGAGAATTATTAATACACTTTTAGACACAAAAAACACAGTTGCTTTGGTCGGACATAATCCTGATTTTAGTGGTTTGGTAGATTTTTTGGCAGAAGAACCTGTCGAAGAAATGCCTACAAGTGGAGTATATTGTTTGGATTTTGATGTAAATTCGTGGAGTGAAGTAGCAAGACATTCGGGAAGAGTTCGTTTTTTTGAATATCCTAAAAAGTATAAAATGAGCTGAATCAATTACGAATTAAAAATTACGAATTACGAAAATCATTTTTTGTATTTGAAAATTGTATTTTAGCTTTGCTGACTTTACAGTTCATTTTCTGTTTAAAATTGCATTCCAAAAATCAATGAAAAAAAAGACAATCAAATTTCTTGTTCCTTATCCTTACGACATTGCCCCTGGTCAGCGATTTCGTTACGAACAGTATTTGGATATTCTCACAGAAAATAATTTTGAGTATGAATTATTGTCTTTTTTAGACGAAGGAACCAACAAAATTCTCTACAAAAAAGGACACACTATTCAGAAAATAATAGGAGTTTTGAAAGGCTTTTTAAGGCGTTTTGTTCATATTTGGAAGGCTAGAAATGCAGATTTTGTGTTTTTATTTCGTGAAGCTACGCCAGTAGGGTTTCCTATTTTTGAATGGATTTTGGTAAAGGTTTTTAATAGAAAGATTATCTATGATTTTGATGATGCGATATGGATTCATGCGACTTCTTCTCAAAATAAATTAGCTGCTTTTTTCAAATCGCCTGATAAAGTAAAACAGATTTGTAATTGGTCGTATAAAATAAGTGTAGGAAATGAATATTTACAAAAAAATGCCATTGAGTTTTTGAATACGTTTGCAAATTCCACTACAAAAGCCATCTTAAATCCAACCACGATTGACTTAGAAAAAAAACACAATATTCTACACGAACACAATCCAAATAAAAAACCGATTATTGGCTGGACAGGTTCGCATTCTACGCTAATTTATTTAGAAATGATAATTCCTATTTTGAAGGAATTAGAACAGAAATATGATTTTGTTTTTCGTGTTATCTGCAATCAAAACCCAAATCTTGACACAGAAAATCAGTTAAAAAGTTTTGAATTTGTAAAATGGAATAAAGAAACAGAAATAAAAGATTTATCAGAATTAGATATTGGAGTGATGCCACTTACGGCGGATGCGTGGGCAGAGGGAAAGTGTGGTTTTAAAGCCTTGCAATATATGGCTTTGGGTATTCCTGCTGTGATTTCTCCGATTGGTGTCAATAAAAAAATCATTAATCAAAATGAAAATGGTTTTTTAGCTGATACAGAAACTGAATGGAAAGAATATCTATCTTTTCTTTTAGAAAATCCACAAAAAAGACAAGAAATGGGAACTCTAGCTTTAAAAACTATCCAAAATGAATATTCTGTAAAATCTAATACAGAGAATTTTTTGGAATTATTCGAGTAGCACAGACTTCCTTTCTGTGAAAAAACAATTTATTGATAAATTCTATTAATCTTGTTGGTGGAAGGGTAAGTAGAAAAATGAATTGTATAAACATGACAAACCAAAAAAGAATTAAAATCTAACTTTTAACAAAATTCCAATTTTATCACAAGTCAAATTTGTTTTTTTCCAAATTATTGACGTTCTTTGAACAAAATACCAATAAATACGCTGCACGCATAACAATTTAGAAAAGTATCGTAATTATTTAACTTGTTCTTAACAAAGTTAATCCTTTTCTAAATTAGCTTTACTGTAATAAAAAATCGTTTTATTTTCTTATATTTGGGAAAAGCGATTTAGGGTTCTTAGTGTTCTAGTCTTGTTCTAGTCTTGTTCTAGTTTTAATTTATATTTTCAGAATTATTTTAATTTAATAATCTGATTTATTGCTAATTGATCACTAATCAACCGTTTTGTGATACACGTTTTAGATTCAAAACAACTAAAGAAAAAAACTATCTACCTAGATAAAATAGATAAAAATTCTTTTACGGTGCTATTTTACAAGCCACTTTGTAGTTTGGTTTCCAAACTCTATTATTTTTTTGTCGCTTTATTTGTAGCAAATCCTATCACAATTAATTTTCTCCTGAAAAATTCTATTTTAGAAAATTACAATACAGAAATAAATATATTTCATTCAAAAAATCAACACATTCAATTATGTCCAATACAAAATCTGAACCTCTAGCCAACCTAGAAGTAAAGGGAAAAGTTACGCCCGAATTTGAAAAAATATTAACGCCTGAAGCTCTATCGTTTTTGGCAGAATTACATCAGAAATTTGATGCTCGTCGCCACGAATTATTAGAAAAAAGAAATAAAAGACAAGAAGACATCAATAATGGAATAATGCCTACTTTCTTATCCGAAACGAAGCATATCAGAGAAGACAAAACATGGAAAGTTGCCCCAATTCCGAAAGACTTACAAGACAGAAGAGTAGAAATTACGGGACCTGTGGAAAGAAAAATGATGATAAATGCCCTAAACTCAGGTGCAAATATTTTCATGACAGATTTTGAAGATTCTAATTCGCCTACGTGGGAAAATGCCGTTCAAGGTCAGATAAATTGTTATGATGCTATTCGTCGTACGATTACTTTTCATGATGCAAAAAAAGGTAAAGATTACAAGTTGAATGAAGATGTAGCTGTTTTATTGGCTCGTCCTCGTGGTTGGCATTTGAATGAAAAGAATTTACTCATTGATGGAAAACCAATTTCTGGAGGTCTTTTTGACTTTGGATTGTATATGTTCCATAATGCAAAAGAACTTGTTGCTCGTGGTTCTGGACCTTATTTTTATCTTCCAAAAATAGAATCTCATTTGGAGGCTCGTCTTTGGAATGAAGCATTTGTTTTTGCTCAAAATTACCTTGAAATTCCTCAAGGAACAATCAAAGCAACTGTTCTTTTAGAAACAATTATGGCTTCTTTTGAGATTGAGGAAATTTTATACGAACTCAAAGACCACATGGCAGGAATCAATGCAGGACGTTGGGATTATATTTTTTCGGCTATCAAAAAATTCAGAAATGTAGTCAAAAATCCACTTCCTGACCGTAGTCAAATCACAATGACAGTTCCATTTATGAGAGCTTATACCGAACTTTTGGTAAAAGGTTGTCATACACGAGGAGCACACGCTATTGGTGGAATGTCTGCTTTTATTCCTACTCGTCATGATGAAGAAATCAACAAACAAGCCTTCGAAAAAGTCAGAAAGGACAAAGAACGTGAAGCCAACGATGGTTTTGATGGTTCTTGGGTAGCGCATCCAGATTTGGTAAAAGTAGCAAAAGATGTTTTTGATGCTAAATTTGGCGACAAACCAAACCAAAAAGACCGTTTAAGAGAAGATGTAAATATTGAAGAAACGGCAAAAGACCTTACTAATTTTGATATCGAAGGTGGGAAAATCACCGATGCAGGTATCAGAATGAATTTTAATGTAGGTATTCGTTATATCGCTTCTTGGCTGGATGGAGTAGGTGCAGCAGCTATTTTTAATTTGATGGAAGATGCAGCAACTGCCGAAATTTCAAGAACGCAACTTTGGCAATGGCTCAATAATCCAAATGCTGTATTAGATGGAGATAGTAGTAAGCCAATTACAGAAGAATACTTGAGAAAATGTATGGAAGAAGAGTATCAATCTATAAAAGATGAAGCTGCTCAATATCCAAACTTTGACTTCGCAAACTCAAAATTTCCAAAAGCAAAAGAGCTTATGGAACAATTAGTTTTCACACAAGAATACAAAGACTTTTTGACAACAGAAGCCTATCATTTAATATAAAAATGGCATTTGTAGGGACGATGCATGCATCGTTCTTACTATAAAGAAAAACCAAAATCCTTAACTGGACACACAATAAAATAAATCGACAAGCACAAACACACGCTCTTTCTATAAATTAATTATAAAAAAACAATTCAAAAACTGGTTACTGGTAAATAATTATTCGTAACTGTAAAAAAAAATTATATGTCTAAGACAAACGGAACTCCAAACAAATTTGCTCACAGAAGCGCATCAGAATTAGAAAACGAGTGGAAAACATCGCCACGTTGGAAAGGAATTACTAGGGATTATACAGGAGAAGATGTAGCCAAGTTACGTGGTTCGGTAAAAGTAGAACATACATTAGGACGTATGGGTTCAGAGCGTTTGTGGGAACTTATGAACAATGAGCCGTATGTAAATTCTCTGGGTGCAATTACAGGAAATCAAGCCGTACAGCAAGTAAAAGCTGGTTTGAAAGCAATTTATATGAGTGGCTGGCAAGTTGCAGCAGACGGAAACAACGCTGGACAAATGTATCCAGACCAAAGTTTGTATCCTGCTGATAGTGTTCCAAAAATGGTAACTCGTGTAAACAATGCACTTATGCGTGCCGACCAAATCGAAAATGCAGAAGATGCAAATTCTGTACATTGGTTAGCTCCAATCGTTGCTGATGCAGAAGCTGGTTTTGGTGGCGTTTTGAATGCTTTTGAATTAATGAAAGGCATGATTGAAGCAGGTGCAGCAGGTGTTCACTTCGAAGACCAACTTTCTTCTGCCAAAAAATGTGGCCATATGGGAGGAAAAGTATTAGTTCCCACTAAAGAAGCTGTTCAAAAATTGAAAGCTGCTCGTTTGGCTGCTGACGTTTTGGATGTTCCTACTGTTTTGATTGCTCGTACAGATGCAAACGGTGCATTTTTGATTACAAGTGATATCGATGAAACGGATGCTCCATTTATTTCTGATGAACCTCGTACAACAGAAGGATTTTTTGTTTTGAAAGGTGGAATTGAAGCTGCTGTTGCTCGTGGTTTGGCGTATGCTCCCTATGCTGACGTAGTTTGGTGTGAAACGTCTAAGCCTGATGTAGAGGAGGCTCGTTATTTTGCTGAAAAAATTCATGAAAAATTTCCCGGTAAATTATTGGCTTACAACTGTTCGCCTTCGTTCAACTGGACTGCAAATTTAGATGCTGATACCATCGCTAATTTCCAAGAGCAATTAGGAAAAATGGGTTACAAATTCCAATTCGTAACGCTTGCAGGTTTCCACAGCTTAAATATGGGAATGTTCGAACTTGCATTGAAATATAAAACGGAAGGAATGGCTGCTTATTCTCGTCTTCAAGACAAAGAGTTTGATTACGAAGAAAAAGGTTATACAGGAACGAAACACCAACGTTTTGTAGGTGCTGGTTATTTCGACCAAGTAGCTCAAGCTATCGTAGGTGAAGGCTTATCAACGGCTGCCTTGAAAGGCTCAACAGAAGAAGAGCAATTCAATGAAGCTAAAGTATAAGCTATAACTATTTTTTAGAATTTCTGAAAACGAACTATCTCTTTTTTTTGGGGGTGGTTCGTTTTTTTGTTGGTATTATTATTAGATTTTGCTATATTTATGAACAATATAAAAATAAGACAAACTATGCAAAAAAATATCCTAACTGACCTATTTCAAAAATATATTCCTACAAAAGAAGGAGATGCTTCTGGATTGCTTTTGCTAGACTTACCTACTGGATTTGGCAAAACCTATTCTATAATGGAATTCATATATAAAACATATAGAAACCACGATAAGAATATTATCTTTCTAACCAATTTAAAAAAGAATTTAGATAAAAACTCTTTACAGAAGTTTTTTGAAGCAAATGATGAAATTGAACAGTACGAAAAAGATGTGATTTTCTTAGACTCTAATAGTGACTCTGTAATTGAAAATTTAGAAAAAGTAAGAGATGAGATAACAGATGATATTCTAAACTCTAGTGCTTTTAAAAATTTAGATTATCAAATAAATACATACAACAGAAGTAAAGAGAACAAATATCAAAAGGATTTTACAGATTTTACAAAAAATGAAATTCGTCAAAAGTATGAACCAATATTTAGAAATGAAGTAATAAAGTTTCTAAATGATAACTTTACGATTAGAAAGGATAAAATTGAAGCAATCAAAAATTTTCCAAAATATAATTGGATAGGAAAATTATATCCTGCTGTATTTACAAGTGAAAAACGAATATTTTTCATGAGTATAAAAAAGTTTCTTGTCAAAAATTCTACTATTGTTGGTTCTTCTCATTCATTTATAGATGAAAATTTTTTACAAAATGCAATCATTATAATTGACGAATTTGATGCTAGTAAAGAGGTTATATTAGAACATATAATACAGCAGCAATTACAACATCGTATTAGTCTTATTAATTTGTTTAGTCAAATATACAGTAGCTTTATTTCTTTAGATTTGCCAGAAGATTATTATGAAGAGTCTGAAAGAAGTAAAGATGAAAATAAGTGGCGTAAGGAGAATAATAAAAGAGCAGAAACTCCAAGAGAGATAATAGAAAAACTAATTAAAGCAACCCAAGAGTTGCATAAAAAATATAATTTTAATTACTCTTTCAAAACTATAGGGATAGAAAAAAAACGCACTTTCCTTTTTCATGATGAGAGATATTCAACCATTACAGGAGATAAAGAAAAAAGGTTTATTCATCTAAAAACTGATATAGACAAAAAATTGAATCAAATTATAATTTCAGAGCAAAAGTCTGAAGAAAATCCTAGTATTATTGATTTTATAAATCAGTTACGAGGCTTCATAAATCATTTCAAATCATCTTCAAAAATTATAGCAGAAAATTATCAATATTTAGTTAATCAAGAACGAGAAGAAAAAAATGATATTCAAGAAATTCATTTTTCCTATGAAAATGCTCTAAAGTCTTTCTTTAATCAGTTAAAGATATCAAAAGAAAATATAGATTACTTGGTAGAAAGTATTTTGAGTGAAGGTGTTTTTAGAGAAAATAAAAGAAAACAAAAAGCTGATAATTTTGAAAATCAAACTTTCTATGAAAAAGGAGTTAGATACTATGAATTTGAAGACAATGAGAACCACAATACTAAATCTCATGTTTATTCTACCGATTTTAATAGAACACCTGAAAAATTATTGCTAGATATTTCACAAACTAATTTTGTAGTAGGCTTATCTGCAACAGCAACTATTGAAACTGTATTGGGAAATTATGATTTGAGTTATTTAAGACGAAATCTTACAAAAGAAAAATTACTTAAAATCAGTAAGGAAGAACAATCAAAACTAAAAGAAATTTTTGATGAAAGAAATAAGAATTATGTAGGTATAGAAACAAGTTTTATAAATACAAATAGAGGTTTAGAAACAGAATTGAAGAGCTTAGGTTTTGAAGGTATCAGTAAAAATAAAATGCTTACAGAATTAGAGAAATATGATGATAAGAGCTATTACATTGTAGAACGTTATCTTAGAATAGCAAAAGCATATCAGAATTTTGTAAAATATACTGATATTAAATCCTTTTTATGTTTTCTCACTATTTTACCAAAATCAAATAGTATAGAATGTAATGAGAATATTCTGAAAACTTTATTTGAACAAATAGAAAAAGCTCAAAATCATGAAGATAGAATACAATATCATTATATTATTTTAGACTCTACAAATTTTGAAGATGAGAAAAAACTCATACTAGAAAGACTTAGTAGAGGAGAAAAAATATTTGTAATTACAACCTATAAGACTTTAGGTGCAGGACAAAATTTACAATATTCTATTCCAGAAAATTTACAATCAGAGAGTTATACAAAAAAAGTATTTACTAGAAGTTCAGATGATAAACTTGAAAAAGATTTTGATGCAATTTATTTAGATAAACCAACTAATTTAATAGTAAACAATAAAGAAACTTTAAGTGAAGAACAAAAGGCAAAACGTATTTTTCATTTAGAAATGCTTCATGAATCTGATAAAATAGATAAAAAACAACTCAAGCAAGAAGTAAAGAATACATTGAGTTTTAAAGGATATTATGAAAATAGTGGTGTCAAGTTTTCTACTTTAACCGATTTTAGAGAATTTTTGATAAAAGAAATTGTACAAGCGATTGGTAGAATAAGCAGAGCTACTTATAAAAACAGTACAGTTTATGTATTTGCAGACGAACAAATTGTTCCATTTATTCAAAATATCAATATTGAAGAAAAGCTATACTTGAAAGAATTTGAAAAATTAGTAACTAAAGCAAAATTAATAGCTGTAAAAGAAGTAAAAGAAGATGATAGCTTTTATGATAAACAAATGAAACGCACTACTCTTCAAGCAAAAAGCTGGATTGATGGCAAAATAGCAAGACAATTTACTAGACAAAACGATATTGAAGAATGGCAGCAATTACGAGAAATGGTATTAAAATATCCAACTATTGATTTGGAAGAATATCAATCTGAAAAACCTTTTAGCAGTTGTCAGTTTGCTTATGTTCCTATTTCAGAAGAAGGAAGAATTATCAAAAAAGACACCTATTTTTTTAAAAATAATGGAAGCAATGAATTTGAAGATATAGAAATTAGTATTTCAAATAGAAATTGGAAAGAAGTTTCTCAAAACGAAGCACGTTTAAAAGACCTTATGCAAATTGATTTTCTTAGAGAAATGTTTGAACTAAATGATTATGCAACTTCATTTCAAGAAAACAGTTATATCCTTTCTCCTATTATTTTCAATAACATTTATAAGGGAGCGTTGGGAGAAATAGTAGGTAAATTTATTTTAGAAAAGGATGTTTTACCCAAAAATACGCTAAAAGAATTATCAGAAAGTATTTTTGAAAAATTTGATTATGTTTATAATGAGAATATATTTATAGATTTTAAATTTTGGTCAGAAAAAAATGAGCAAAGTAGGGAAAAGCAAATAGATAAAATCCATAGGAAAATAAAATTTTTAGAAGAAAAAAACAAAGAAGTTGAAAAAGTAATAATCATAAATATATTTGCTAAAACTTCATATAAAAATACAACAAGTTTAGACAAAAGAATAATAGAAATTCCTTTTCTTATAGAAGAAGAAAATTCTAGTTATAAAATCTCTACTTCTCAACTTTCCAAAATATCCAAACTCTTACTCACAAAATAAAAAAATATTGTTATGCAAATTCAAAATGAACATATTGAACAAATTCCTAATTCATTTAGAACAAATGAAATCAATGTAGATAAGTTATTTACAAGAGAAAATCTAAAGAAAATAGATGAAAAATTTTCAATTTATAGATTTGATTTTGAAAATGAAGACACCTATTATTCTCCTTTTATAGACAAGATTTATGAAAATATAAAATTTGCTAAAGCTACAATTCATGCAAAGAATGTTAAAGGTAAAGGTCACTTTTACGTATTATTTGAAAAAACTGAAGAAAACGAATTTGAAATAATAGACCAACTAAAGGAAATAGCAAAAGGAGAGTTGAAACGGAATCAGATAAAAATAAAGGAAACTAAAGAAAAATATCAGAATGATTTAGATATAATGCAAAGTCGCCATTTAGCTCAACTTCTTTTAAATAGTTTAGCACATAAAAATAAAGACAGTTTTAATAATATGACAGGAAGGTTGTATTGGCTTGTAAAAACAAAAAATGCTTCTAAAAAAGATATAAAATTAGAAAAACCAGCAGTACAACAACAGGTTGCATTAGAAATA
>PFKD01000393.1 GCA_002784125.1 Flexibacter sp. CG_4_10_14_3_um_filter_32_15 | reverse complement strand
ATAATAGGTTGCTTTTTTCCATAAAGTAGGGTTTGCAAACCCTACTTTATGGAAAAAAGACATTTACACAGAATAAAATTTGGCGAAGATTTGCCTTTTTTTAAATGGCACTCATGCTGTTGGATTAAATCTTAAGTTATCAAATTCTACTTTCTTACAAAAACAAAGCACTAAAGCAAATAAACCTAGCCGTTGTCGGTGTTTTTACTGACGACTTTTTATACTATTTTTTAACAAAAATTTACACCAAAAACATAAACTTAATAAATTATGAAACGTTAGTAACTCTGAAAACTAAGGAAACTCTGAAAATTGGTTTAGTTTCCATAGTTTTGCAAGCGTAGATTCAGAGCTAAAATTTTAGACTGGATTTTAAACTTTTCAAACTAACAAAATAGATAAGGAGTGAACTACTAAAATGGACATATCTAATTTAGATAATAAATCAAATCAAGAAGAAGAACAAAAATCTCAAGAGAAAGAATTGCAGGAATTTGAAGCTGTTAAGAAAACAATAGTAGAAGGAGCGCAACAACTTTTTTGGACGTATGGACTTCGCAGCGTTACGATGGACGATATAGCTAGTAAGTTGGCTATGTCTAAAAAAACATTGTATCAATATATTCAAGATAAAGCCGAATTGGTTTATCTCTGTGCCGAATATCAGCTTGAAAATGAGCATTGTAATATGGAAGAGGCTTCTCAAAAAGCTGAAAATGCGATTGACCAAGTTTTGAAAATTATGGAATATAACAGACAGTTTTTTCTCAATTTTCATCCTTCTCTGATTTTAGATTTGCAGCGCAGTTATCCAAAGGCGTGGAAAATGTTTTTGAGACACAAAGAAGAAAAAATTATTAAGGGCATAAAAGCCAACATGGAAAGAGGAAAAGAAGAAGGATTATATAGAATGGATATTGACCCAGAGGTCATTGCTCGTATGCGAATGGCACAAGTCGAATCTATCTTTAATCCTCAAGTTTTTTCTCCAAAATTACATCATATTGGCGAGGTACAGTTCCAAATTTTCAAGCATTTTTTATATGGACTCGTAACTCTTGAAGGACACCAAACACTAACCAAAGCAATGGAAAGCGTAGAGTTTTTCAATTAAAATATTTCTTAACTATTTATTATTACTCAATCAATTACTTAATTATAATGCATCGATTTTTAACTTTATTTTCTGTCTTATTCCTTTCTCTCATTTTGGGAACTGAACTAAAAGCACAAGGAAATACTCAAAACTCTACTACTGCCACTTCTACCAAAGACTTGCAAAACTATACACTAGAACAATGTATAGAATATGCCATCGAAAACCGTGTAGAAGTAAAAAATGCACAATTAGACAACCAAATTGCTAAAGCACGAGTAGGCGAAGTTCGTTCGATAGGACTTCCACAAGTAAATGCTTCGCTTTCTTTAATAGATAATTACAAAATACCCGTAAACTTTCTACCTGCTCAATTTCTTGACCCACAAGCTCCAGAAGGAACATTTGTAGGCGTAGAGTTTCAGCCTCAATATGTAGGACAAGGAAAAATAGAGCTACAACAGCTTGTCTTTAGTGGTTCGTATATTTTGGGATTAAAGGCAGCAGCTACTTATACGCAGCTTTCTGAAAAGCAGATTACTCAATCAAAAATTGAAGTAGCAGAGTCGGTCAGTAAGGCTTACTATTCTCTTCTTATCAATAGAGAACGTTTGGAGCTTTTAAAGCAAAATTACAATCGCTTGGATACGGTTTATCTACAAACAAAGGCATTGTATGAAAATGGTTTTGCTGAAAAAATTGATGCTGACAGACTAAAAGTAGCTTCAAATAATATCAAAATGGAAATTCAAAACTTTGAACGTTTGATAGAGTTGAGTGATATGCTTCTCAAGTTTCAGATGGGATTGCAACAAGAAGATAATCTGACTGTTAGTGGTTCGATTGAAAAATTAGAAATTAATGAATCTGATGCTTTAGTTGCTCAAATTGACCCAACACAGCGCATTGAGTTTTCCTTACTTCAAACTCAAAAAGAACTTAATTTGCTTCAAATAAGAGAATACAAAGCTCGTTATCTACCTACTTTAGCCTTCTTTGCTAACTATGGTGCAAATATGGGGTCTTCTGAAACAAAAGACTTAGTTCCTTTTGCAAGTGAACGTTGGGTAGCTAATGGTGCGTTCGGTATTAGTTTGAATGTTCCTGTTTTTGATTCTTTTGAGAAAAAATATTTGGTGCAACAAGAAAAATTTAGACTTTTGAAAACTGAAAATCAGATGCGTGATTTTTCAAGAGTAGTAAACTTGCAAGTTGCTCAATCTCAAACAACACTTCAAAACAGTATTGATAAACTCAAATTTCAAGAGGAAAATATGGAGTTAGCTCAAGAAATTTTTAGAGTAACCAAAATCAAATACGAAGAGGGCGTAGGCTCAAATTTGGAAGTTGTGGAGGCAGAAACAGCTTACAAAGAAGCACAAACCAATTATTATTCAGCTCTCTATGATGCCATGGTTGCCAAAATTGACCTGCAAAAAGCTCAAGGAACACTTTATACAGAAACAGAAACAAAGTAAGAAGTCAGATTTCAGAAGTTAGAAGTAATGAAATTATAATTAATTCAATTTCATTCTCTTTTTACTCTTGATTTCCTCTGTGGTTCAAAAGAAATTTGTATTTAATCTCATTCAAAAAACAAAAAACCGTCATTTTTAATTCATAATTCAATGAAAAAATATTCTAATAAAATCAGTTACTTATTTTTCTTTGTAGCTATTCTTTCACTTTCTTTTTTTTCTTCTTGTGGAGAAAAAGAACCCAAAACGCCTGAAGAAAAAAAGGCTACTTTAGAGAAAAAACGTAGCGAACTCATGGAACTTCAAGGCGAAATTGCACAACTTGAAGACGCACTAGGAGAAGCTGCAAAACAAGAAAATCCATCTAAACTTATCGAAACAACGCCTGTAAAATCTGAAACCTTCAATCATTATATTGAAGTACAAGGAACGGTAGAATCAGATAAAAATGTAACTATTTTGCCTGAAATGCCCGGAACTATTATTTCTCTCAAAGTAAAAGAAGGCGATAAAGTTTCGGCAGGACAAGTAATTGCAACGCTTGATGCAGGAACTTTTAACAAACAAGTAGCCGAACTTCAAACACAACTTTCACTTGCTACAACAGTTTATGAAAAAAGAAAACGTCTTTGGGAACAAAAAATTGGTTCAGAAATTGAATATTTACAATCTCAAAATCAAAAAGAATCTTTAGAGAATAGCATTGCAACACTCAAAGAACAGATGCGTAAAAGTGTAGTTACTTCGCCTATTTCGGGAACGATTGACGAAGTTTATGTAAAACAAGGCGAACAAGCTAATCCTGCTATGCCAATTGCTCGTGTTATCAATGTTTCTGATGTGCAACTTGTGGCTGATGTTTCTGAAAACTATCTTTCTTCTGTCAAAAAAGGCGATAAAGTAAAAATATTCTTTAGTGCTTTAGGAACAGAAATGGAACAAAAAGTAACGTTTGTAGGACAAACAATCAATACAGCCAACCGTACTTTTAAAGTTCAGATTGATCTTCCAAATAAAGATGGAAAAATAAAACCAAATTTGGTGGGAACAGTTAAAATCAATGATTTTCAGCAAGAAGGAGCAATTACAGTTCCTACCAACTTGATTCAGATTGGAACAGATGGAAGCAAGTTTCTATATGTTGTGAAAGAAGAAGGTGGAAAGAAAATAGCTAAAAAAGTAGTCGTAAAAACTGGAATGTCGTATGAAGGCTCAACTATCGTAACCCAAGGACTTTCTGCAACAGACGAAGTAATCAGCAAAGGATACAATGAAGTAGTGGACGGAGAAAATGTTCGTTTCATAAAATCATAAAAAATAAATATCGAAACCCTAAGGGTTTTCAGAAACCCTTAGGGTTTGAGTATAAATAAAATTCAAACTCATTAAAAACCAAAAACAATGAGCGAAACAAAACCAGACTCTAATAAAAAATCAGAGAATAAAAAAGAAGATGCAAAATTTGATATTTTTGGTCTATCTAAGTTCTCCCTCAAAAACTCTACAAGTGTATTCATTGTTACTCTTCTTTTTGTAGTAGCAGGTGTTTTCTCATACATTGTTATGCCAAAAGAGCAGTTTCCAGAGATTGTTATGCCGACAGTTTATGTCCAAACAGTCTATCCAGGTAACTCTCCTATTGACATCGAAAACCTTATTACTCGTCCGATAGAGAAAGAATTAAAATCTCTAAAAGGAGTAAAAAAGATTTCTTCTACTTCGGTTCAAGATGCTTCGGCTGTCATTATTGAATTCAATGAAAATGTTACTGTTTCTGATGCAGTTCTTGATGTAAAAGATGCTGTCGATAAAGCAAAGAAGGATTTACCAAAAGATTTAGACCAAGAACCAAATGTGTTGGAGGTAGATTTTTCTGAAATTCCGATTATGGAAATCAATCTTTCAGGAGATTTCGAACAAGCCAAACTCAAAGAATACGCAGAATATTTACAAGACGAATTAGAAGAACTTTCTCAAGTTTCGGAAGCTGTAATTACAGGAGATAGAGATAGAGAAGTTCAAATCAATGCCGATATTTACAAAATGGCTGCTCGTAAAGTATCTTTTCAAGACATAGAAAATGCGATTATTTCTGAAAACTTAACTGCCTCTGGGGGCGATGTTCTGACAGAAGGCTATCGCCGTTCGCTTCGTGTAGTGGGAGAGTTTCAAAATGTAAAACAGCTTGAAGGAATCATTGTAAAATCTGAAAATAATCAGCCGATTTATCTCAATGAAGTTGCAGAAGTAAAAGATTCGTATGTTGAGCGTTCTAGTTATGCACGTCTTGCAACAGGAAATGCCTTTGAAGAAAAAGGAAGTTTGCCTGTAATTTCTTTAAAAGTAAAAAAACGTAGTGGCGAAAACTTAATTGATGCTGCTTACGAAATCAAAGAGATTTTGAAGAAAGCACAAGGTTCTCATTTTCCAAGTACCTTAGATGTTACGATTGTAAATGACCAATCTGAAAACATGGAAATGCAGATTGCAAACCTTCAAAACAATATTATTTCAGGTGTTATTTTAGTAGTTGTGGTTTTGCTTTTCTTTATGGGGCTTCGAAATGCTCTTTTAGTAGGTGTTGCGATTCCGTTATCGATGCTTATTTCATTTATGATTCTCAATTTAGTAGGAATTAGTATCAATATTGTTGTTCTGTTTGCGCTTATTTTAGCTCTCGGAATGCTTGTCGATAACGCCATTGTGGTTATTGAGAATACCTATCGCTTTATGGAAGAAGGTTATCCTGCTCAAAAAGCTGCCTTGATGGGAGTAAGTGAAGTTGCTTGGCCAATTATTAGCTCTACGGCTACGACATTAGCAGCCTTTGTTCCTCTTGCTTTTTGGGGTGGAATTATGGGAGAATTTCTGAAATATATGCCAATTACGCTCATTGTTGTTCTTGCTTCTTCGCTTTTTGTAGGCTTGATTATTAATCCTGTTTTCTCTGCTTACTTCATGAAAGCAGAAGCAATAAGCAAAAAAGGTACAAAAACTTGGTTGATTGTAGGTATTGTTACGATGGTACTGGCAGCTTTAAGTTATGGATACATTGGTTTTACAGAGGCTAATAATTATACACTTCCTAATATATTGACTACTTTCGGTTCAATCATTTTCTTAAATATTTATCTACTTACACCTGCTGCTGATTGGTTTCAAAACAAACTATTGGTACGTTTAGAGAATATTTATATGCGTACTTTGCGTTACCTTTTAAGAGGTTCTCGTCCTTATCTTCTTACAGTAGGAATGTTTCTTTTGTTAGTTTCTAGCTTTGTGTTAGTTGGAAGTGCAGGACTTCAAACAAGTTTGTTTCCTGATAGTGAGCCATTATTTGTCTATATGTATGTAGAAGCTCCTCTAGGAACAGACATCAAAACAACCAATGAGTTTGCCGAAACGATTGAAAAGAAAGCCTATAAAGTTCTTGCTCCTTATGATGAAATTATCAAATCAATCGGAATTAATGTAGGAGAAGAATCTGGCGACCCTCAAGATAATTTTGGTAGAAGTGGAGCAACGCCTCACAAAGCACGTATTGCTGTTGCTTTTTATGAATTCCAATACAGAAAAGGAATTAGTACTTCAGAAATAATGAAGAAACTTTCTGCTGAAATGAAAACCATTCCAGGGGTAAAAATCAAGACAGACAAAAACCGTGATGGCCCTCCAGTAGGAAAACCTGTAAATATCGAAATTTCGGGAACTGAATATGATGTTTTGGTAAGAGAAGCCGAAAAAGTCAAAAAAATGATAGAAGATGCAGGGATTCAAGGTCTTGACAATTTAGTTGTTGAAGCCGAAACAGGTAAGCCAGAACTTATTCTTACGATTGATAGAGAAAAAGCTCGTTTGTTTGGCCTTTCGACAAGCCAAGTAGCCATGACACTCAGAACGGCTATTTTTGGAAAAGAAATTTCAAAATACAAAGATGGCGATGATGATTTTCCTATTCAGCTTCGTTTGCAAGACAAATATCGTTATAATATTTCTGCTTTGATGAATCAAGTGATTACTTTCAGAGATAATCGTGGTACGTATCATCAAGTTCCGATTTCTGCTATTGCAAAGATTGATTATAGTTCTTCGTATGGTTCTGTTAGAAGAAAAGACCTTGACCGTATGGTAGCTGTAAGTTCTGGAATTGTGGAAGGATATAACGCAAATGAGATTGTAGCACAAATCAAATTACTTATCAAAAGTCATAAATTACCAGAAGGATATAGCATTAAATTGACAGGAGAACAAGAAGAACAAGCCAAATCAATGGCGTTTTTGATGAAAGCGATGTTAATTGCTGTTTCTGCCATTACGCTTATCTTGGTTTCACAGTTCAACTCTATTGTTAAGCCGTTTATTATTATGGGGTCGGTACTCTTTAGTATGACTGGGGTAATGTTGGGATTGGTGATTTTTCAAATGGATTTCATTATCATCATGACAGGAATTGGTATTATTTCACTGGCTGGTGTGGTTGTAAATAATGCCATTGTACTGATTGATTATACCGACCAAGTTCGTGCAAAACGAAAAGAAGAACTAGGACTAAGTGAGGAAGAACATTTGCCTACAAATGAATTTTTGGAATGTATTATCAAAGCAGGTTATACTCGTCTTCGCCCAGTACTTTTGACGGCTATCACGACTGTTTTGGGACTTATTCCACTTGCAACAGGTATGAATATAGATTTTGCGAAACTTTACGCTAACTTCAACCCTGATTTTTATATGGGAGGCGATAATGCAACTTTTTGGGGACCAATGGCGTGGGCTGTCATCTTTGGTTTGGTGTTCGCTACTTTCCTTACGCTTGTGGTTGTTCCTGCGATGTATTTGATGGCAGATCAGTTTTCTGAATGGATTAGTCCAAGTCCGAAAGCTACTATTATTGCAGAGCGAAAAGAGGATTCAGTTTAAATTAAGTGAACTATTGACAGTCTTCTGAAAGAACTCTCAAAGTTTGTAAAAATATAAAAGCCTATTCATTTTTTATTAGTTGTGATAAGATGATGAATAGGCTTTTTTGTGTCCTACTATTTTTTATAATTGTTTTTGGTTGAGGATTTGAAAGTAGGGCAAACGCACGAAAAAAAATTGTACTCGTTTAAAGCAAATCAAGCTAGTTTTTAACTTTGT
>PFKD01000206.1 GCA_002784125.1 Flexibacter sp. CG_4_10_14_3_um_filter_32_15 | reverse complement strand
TAAATATAAATATTTTTCGTGCGTTTACCCTAGCTTTTATTATTTTGTGTAATTTTCTTGCTGTTTTTTTACGATATTTGTACTATTACAACTAGGTTAGGCAAGGGTAAAAAATTATTTATTGAGAATAGAAAGAAGTCATAAAAAACAAAAAAAATATGTTTGACCAAAAGTTCGATTTAGAATTACAAGCTATTTTTGATAAATATTATTTTTTAGAAAATGATTTAGAAGAATTTTTAGTAAAACTCAAAGAAGCAGGTGCATCTCAAACAGATTCTATAAGAGTATTAATGAAGAAAAAGAGTTTGAGTTTGTCAGAGGCTGACCAAATTATTCTTCATTCAGAATGTTGGTCTGAAAGTAAAGAATCAACAATAAGTTTAAGAAATGAATTTTATGATGCTTTCACTCTCAAAGATGAAAGGTCTAATAATAAGTTTTAAAATATCCAAGCTAAAAAATGAAGAATGACGAAAATAAAATTACACCTAAAAAACTCGTAATTTTTAATTCGTAATTTGTAATCGAATAAAACATGTACGAAATAAAAATACCCGTTTTTGAAGGAGCTTTTGATTTGTTACTTTTCTTTATTGAGAGGGACGAATTAGACATTTATGATATTCCGATTACCAAAGTAACGACTGATTTTTTGGAGTACATTCGTGCGCTAGAAAAAATGAATATCGAACTAGCAAGTGAATTTATTGTAGTGGCTGCAACGCTGATGCAAATAAAAGCCAAAATGTTACTTCCTCGTGAGCAGGTTGATGAAGAAGGAAATATCATTGACCCAAGAAAAGAACTTATCCAACAGCTTTTGGAATACAAGCGTTTTCGTCCTGTCATTGAGCAACTTTCTAATTTGGAAGATGATTCTTTGGCTAGAGAAACGAGAGGAAATATTATTACAGAACTCAAAACGCTTTCTAAAGTACGTCCAGAAGATGTAGATTTGGAAGATGTGGATTTGTATAAATTATTGAAAGCCTTTCAAAATGTAATGGAATTGCACGAGCTTTCACAGCCAAAACTGAGCAATATAAAACCCTATCCATACAGCGTAAATAATCAAAGAGCCTATCTGATTCAGAAGGTTTTGAATAATGAACGAGTAAATTTTTTAGAAGTCTTGAAAGAAAGTGGAAACCGAGTTTTAGTCGTTTTTAACTTTTTGGCAATCTTAGAACTTATCCAAGTAGGAGATATTAAGCTAGAAATCAGCGAAGAACCCGATTTTAATGAATTCTTTTTACTAAAAGGAACTCCATCAGGATTGCGTAATGTAAATTAAAAAGAGTGAGTAAATTTTGTATCACAGACCTTCTAGTCGGTATAAAAGGTGTAATGTATTTTTTGTAATTTGCATAAAATTTTAAACACAAACATACTTTCCGTTGCTCGTGTCTTCGTGAGCGACCTTTATTAAAATATTTTTATGCAAAAAATAGCTCTTATTCGTGAAGGCAAAACGCCACCAGACCGTCGTGTCGCTCTTACTCCAAAACAGTGTAAAGAAGTTTTAGATAAATATAAATTGACTGATAAAGATTTTGAAATTTTGGTTCAGCCTAGTCCTGTTCGTTGTTTTTCAGAAGAAGAATACGAAAAAGCAGGTTGTAGAATTACCGAAGATATAAACGAAGCAAGTATTCTCTTAGGTGTAAAAGAAGTTCCAAAACCTCAACTTATTCCTAACAAAACCTATTTGTTTTTCTCTCATACCATCAAAAAACAGCCTTATAATAGAGATTTATTAGAGAAAATTATAGAAAAAAATGTCCGTCTTATAGATTATGAAGTTCTGACAAATGAAGCAGGACACCGAGTAATTGCTTTTGGTCGTTATGCAGGAATTGTAGGAGCGTATAATGGAATTCTGACGTATGGAAAACGTTTTGGTCTATTTGATTTGAAGTCAGCCAACGCATGTTTTGATATGGACGAAATGTGGAATGAATTTGAAAAAGTAAAACTTCCAAACATAAAAATAGCTGTTACTGGTGGTGGAAGAGTGGCAAAAGGTTCGGTAGAAGTTTTGGAAGGAATGAAAATAAAAGAAGTCAGCCCAGAAGATTATTTGAATCATGAGTATGATGAGGCTGTTTTTACTCGTCTTCGCTCAAAGGATTATCATTTCAAAAAAGGAAAAACGAAAGAAAATAAAGAGTTTGACTTGAAGGATTTTTATAATAATGCTGGCAGCTATGAGAGTCATTTTTCAGACTTTACTCAAAAGACTGATTTATTGATTGCTGCTGCGTATTGGAATCCAAAATCGCCTGTTTTGTTTACTAAAGAAGAAATGAAACAAACTAATTTTAAAATCAAAGTGATAGCAGATATTACTTGTGATATTGAAGGTTCTATTCCTTCTACGAGTCGTCCTTCTACGATTGCAGAGCCTTTTTATGATTATAATGTAGAAACTGAAAGCGAAGAAAAACCATTCTCTGATGGAAAAAATATAACGGTTATGGCAGTTGATAATTTGCCGTGTGAGCTTCCTAGAAATGCGTCAAAAGATTTTGGTAGAGAACTGATAGACCAAGTTTTGCCCTATTTATTGTTTGAAGATAATCCTTATTATCTCAAAAAGCATAATTTTACAGATGGAAAACGAATTGCTAGAGCAACCGTTACAAAAGATAAAGATTTGACAGCAGAATTTGAGTATTTGAGAGATTATTTGGAAGGGCAGTAAATCAGAAAAGAAACCCTAAAAATTCAATGTTTTTGAGTTTTTAGGGTTTAAAAAATTGATAAATATAAACTCATTCAAAAAATAACTGTTATTAAGATAACGTGAAATTGGAGTTGTACTCATTGATTATCAGTTAGTTACTCGGAGTTTTTTTATGTATCGGTCTGTCCTAATGCGTGAAAATTATCCTACAAATAATGATTGAGCTATTTATTTCATTTTCCCTTCTCTCATAGAAAAAGTAAAAGTAGTTCCCTCTCCTTCTACACTTTCTACCCAAATTTTGCCGTGTTGTTTTTCTGCAAATTCTTTACAAACCATTAAACCCAAACCTGTTCCTTTTTCGTTGGCTGTTCCTCGTGTGGTTACGTGTTGGTCGGTAATAAAAATTTTCTTTGCAATTTCATCACTCATTCCTACTCCTGTATCTTTGACAAAAACATGAATCATTTTAGGAGGGTTTTTTTCTGAATGATGTATATCCAAAACGGTTCCTACTGTAACTGTTCCTTCTACATCTGTAAATTTTATGGCATTACTAATAAGATTACGAAGAATAAAATTGAGTAAGTTTGGGTCTGCGTCCACCAAAAGACTTTCATCCATTGCAGAAACTTGAAGGTTTATTTGTTTGTTTTTAGCTGTTGGAAGTAATAACTCAATATTTTTTTGAATGTAATCAGTTACGAAAAGAGGCTCTAATTCGCTTTCTAAATGTCCCATCTGCGCCCTAGACCATTGCAAGAGGTTTTCCAAAAGGTCGCCTACATTGCCTAATGACTTATTAATATCCCTTGTTATTTTAGTAATTTCTTCATCAGTAAAAGCATTTCTATATGAAATAAACATTTTTAAGAAGTTCTGTAATGTCGCTAACGGAGCCCGTAAATCATGAGAAATAATCGAAAACATACGGTCTTTTATGCTATTTGACTGAGAGAGTTCGTTTTCAGATTCTTTGAGTAATGAGTTTGTTACAGCTAATTCTTGATTTTGAGCTTTGAGTTTTTCGGTTTGCTTTTCAACTTCTAACTCTAAAATTTTACGTTTCTTTTCTAACGAATTAGTTCTCATACGAACATATCCAACCAATAACATAAATGCAATAAGTGCCAAAAATGTCAAAAACCATGTTTTTTTCCAAATTGGAGTAGCAATCGTAAATGAATAAGTAGCAGGAACATTTGCCCATATTCCATCATCATTTGTTGCCAAGACTTCAAATTCATAATCTCCATCTTCTAAATGAGAATAGTAAGCAAAATTTTGAGTCATTACTTCTGACCAGTTATTATCAAAGCCTTTCAAACGATATTTGAATTTTACTTTTTCAGGATAACGGAATGTAATTGTCTTGAAATCAAAACGAAGGCTATAATCATCATAAGGCAAAACTAAATCTTTTTCAAAGTTTCGCTCTTCTCCAAAAATCCTTAACCCACTCAAAATTACTTTTGGACGAACCAAATTAATATGGTCATTTTGTCCGATATAATGAATTAATCCTCGTGTTGTTCCGAACCATAAATCACCATTAAAATCTTTTTCGATGGCACTTCTGTTTGCTTCTGTTCCGATAAGCCCATCAGATTGATGATAAATTTTGGCTAAATCATCTTTTGGACGAAGTCTTGTAATTCCTTTTCTTGAACCAATCCAAATATTATAATTTCGATCAGCAGCAATAAAATAAGAGTAATTTGAAGCCAAACCGTTTGCTGTTGTATATTTTTTGATGCTCTGTTCTGAATAAGCAAAAACACCTGAGCCTTCCGAACCTATCCAAAGCGTATTTTCGGCATCTTCGGTAAAACAAGTAGCTTTTACTTGACTAAACTCAGGTATAGCATCCAAAACAGTCAGTTTGTCATCTTTCCAATACGACAATGTATAATCAGAGGAAGCAATCCAAATACGATTTTGTTTGTCTTTATAAATATTCTGAATCCGACTTAATTGTACTGTTTTGGTAGGTAAAATTTGAATAAAACGGTTTTCAGATTTTATGTACTTGAAAAGCCCCCATGAGTTTGTCGCTATCCAAATATTTCCATCATCATCGGCTGTTATTTTATTGATAGTTTTGTCAGGAACATCTTTGATTGATTTTAGAATATTGGTAGTAGGCTCATAGATAAAAAGTCCTTTTTTTTCTGTTCCTATCCAAATTTTACCTAAAGAATCTTTAAAAAGAGTACGCACTATCGTTTGAGGAAGAGCCGCTAAATAAGGCTTAAAAATTGTAGAATCGCCTTGTTTGATAAGCGAAGTTATGTTTTGGTCTGTACCTAAAAGAAGTGTATTTTCATCAAGACGTAGAGTAGATAAAACGTTTTCACTTGGTAATCCGTGTGTGTAGGTATAAATTTCGAACATTTCGTTGAGCATCTGAACAAATCCATTACTTTCTGTTCCTATCCAAATACTTCCTTCATAATCTTGCAAAATACAAGAAATAGACGAGCTTGGAAGCCCATTGTTGGTAGTGTAATGTTCTATACTGATTACCTTTTCTTCTTTTTTGATGGATTCTATTCTGAATAATCCATTATTTTTTGTGCCTATCCAAAGTTTTCCTCTTTTATCTTCCAAAATAGAAGTAACATGTTCTTTTGCTACTTCTGGTCGGCTTGAAAATGCTTTTTTAATATTACTGGTAGAGAAAAAATTATAAACTCCATTATCTTTTGTTCCTATCCAAAAACCAATTTGCCCTTGTTTTTTTCGTACAATAGAATGAACTTCAATTCCTTTTAATTCTTTTATTTGTTGAGTAAAAATAAATTTTTCGTCTTTGATGGAAGCTACAAAAAGACCACTATCTGTTCCTACTAAAAACTCATTACTAGATAGTTTTTCAAAAACATTACATCTTTCTGTATGTGTACTGACTAGAGGAAAGTAAGAGATTTGATAATGTAAAAATGGATTATCACTATCTTGATTATCCATTTTGTTGAAGCTAACTTTGAATACTCCTTCTCGTTCGGTTAAAGCCCAAACCTTTTCTTCTTCTACATAAATTTGTTGAACTCGGCTAAGTAAATTTTGAGTAGGTGAAGTAATGCTCCAAATAGAATCATTTTGTTTATGGTGGTAAGACAAAACACCTTGTGGGTGTCCGAGCCAAGTTCCATTTCGTACAGAATCGGTAGCCAAAGTAGTAATAAAATTATCAGCAAGTCCGTCGCTTTGTGTAAAAGGCTGCATATCATGACCATCAAAACGAGATAATCCGTTTCCTGTTGCTATCCAAAGAAACCCATTTTTATCTTGTGTAATTCCATAAATATCTCCTTGTGGTAAACCTTCATCTACATCATAATGACGCAAACCAATAGATTGTGCAAAAGAATATTGCACAAAAAATAGGAATGGGAATAGAAAGAAATAGTGAATGTAATGTTTCATGTAGTAGTATTTGGCATGACTACCAAAACTATTCATTTTTTATCAAAACACAAACTCTATTTTGGCATAAAAAGCACATATCACATAATTATATCAACTTAATAATCAACTTGCTCTGATATAACCTCTTAGCTTTTTAAGGTTATCTATCGAAGAAGCGTATTTGAAAATTCCGTGTCGCTGCTCAAAAGGCAATGTTAAAATTTTAGCATAATCTAAATAATCTACTGAAGTTATGATTTGATTTGTGCCTTGTTCTGGGTCAAAGCCTGTTTTTAATTTTCCACCTACAGCACGAACAGTAAAAAATAATTCGACAGCGTGAATGGGCAAACTTACATGTTCATAGACACACATAAAATAATCAATGTCTATTTCTAATCCTGTTTCTTCCAAAAACTCTCTTTTTAGTGCATCAGTTGCCGTTTCTCCTACTTCTATTCCACCACCAATAGGCGCAAAAAAAGACTGATTTTGCTCCAAACTTGATGAAATTCCTTTCATATTCACAACAAGCAAACGTCCTTGTTTATCAACACAAATACCACAAACTCGGATGCGAACCTTATTGCCGTATATTTTTTCCAATGATTTATCCATAACATAAATAAAGTTAGAATTAAGATTTTAGAATTCCGAATTGAATTTCCCATTTCCCATTTCCCATTTCCCTACTTTTCCACCACAAAAATCATTCGTTCAGAAATTGCCTCTTCAAATTCAGACAAATCATAATCTCCAAAAATTCGTGCTACTGTTAGTCCTGCATTTCGAAAATAATGCAAAAAATTAGTAGTTGGAATGGCTCTTACTCGTTCTTGGAAATGAAAATCTTTGCCTTTATCTTCAAAGCGAATATCTTTTATAATAAAATTATTTTCAATCGACTTTGAGATTTTAAATGTAATGCCTTCTATGGTTTTTTCTTCATATCGAACAAGTGATTTTATAACTTTTGTCGTATTAAAAAAGTCTAAAACAATTCTACCTTCAAACTGAAGAGCTTTTGCCATTGCTGTAATGGCTTGTTGGTTTTCTTCATCAGTCTGAAAATATCCAAAACTTGTAAAAAGGTTCAAAATAAAATCAAAATAAGTTGATTTATATACTTCTCGCATATCGTGCTGACTAAAATGCAAGCGTTTGTTTTCAAATTGTTTGGCGTACTGAATGCTTTCTTCTGACAAATCTATTCCCTCCACAAACAGTCCTTTTTGATTGAGATAAATAGAGTGACGACCTTTTCCACACGCCAAATCCAAAATCTTATCATTAGGTAAAAAATTGAGATATAAACTTATATTGTCGATAAACAAACGAGCTTCTGTATCATCTCTATTTTTGTACAGAATGTGATAATAATGAGAATCAAACCATGTAGTAAACCATTCACTACCTTGGTTAGGAGTGTTTGAGTTAGACTGTTGATTTTTGTTTTTGTCTGCTGAATTAAAGTTGGACACGTTTGTAAAAAGGATAAAATAAAGAAGGATTAGTTTTGGAAATAGTAAATAAAATCAAGCAAGAAAAATAAAATAGAGTTATGAGTTTTGTCAGATTATTCACTCTTCATTACACATTAGGTGCAAATTATTTACGAATTAGTTGGGAATTGTGTGTTTGTGTTTGTTTTTAGCTAAAAAACAGTTAGTTT
>PFKD01000235.1 GCA_002784125.1 Flexibacter sp. CG_4_10_14_3_um_filter_32_15 | reverse complement strand
TCTTTTTGAGTTCGTTTTACATAATTACGTTCCATAATTAAATTAATTGTGTAACGCTATGTTAGGATGGGACATAGATTTTTTAATTTAAAATCAAAAAAGTTTCCTTAACTATTTTTAACCACACTTGTTAGTTATTTATAACAAACTGATGCGACCTTTTGAGCATTTTTTGCATCTACTTTTTAAACTACTAAATAAACGACTACATGCTAATCGCTTTCTACGCATTTTTTACTCTTGATTTTTACCAAAACTAAACCTATACAATGAAAACTATAAAACTAACTCAACTCAATAGATTACCTTTAAGGAAAATTATAGGAATAATTACTTTATCGGCTTCTTTTTTCTATTCAGATTTTGCTTCTGCTCAAGTAGCTCAAGGTTCTTTTGGCTATTATGTAGATGCAAATCGTTTTGCTCAAACTATTCCTACTATGGGAGCAAATGCACGTATTCAAGGCATTGGAGGAGCTGCTACTGCTATAGGTGGCGATATTAGTTCGGCTTCTGTCAATCCTGCTGGTTTGGGATATTTGCAGCGTTCTGAAATTACATTTTCCCCTTCTCTTTCTTTTTTAGGTTCTGATGCGACTTATAATCTAGGTTCTCAAAACGTACCCACCGAAGATGCAAAACTAAACTTTAACTTTGCTCAACTTGGAGGTGCATTTGTTTTGCCTTCTAATAATTCATCAGGATATAAAGGAGGGGCTTTTTCCATTTCATATAGTCGACTCAATAGTTTTCACAGACGTACAAGTTATGAGGGAAATAATCCACAAAATTCTATTATAGATTATTTTTTGAATCAAGCTGATGGCATACCTTGGAGTTCTATTTATCCAACAAATGGAGCTACTGATTTATTAGCTTTAGCTTATGATGCGTATTTGATTAATGAAGATTTTGATTTTGATAATGGTGGACAAAATACGTATTATTCTATTGTTCCTGTTGCACCAACTTTACAACGTGAAACAATAGAGTACTCTGGTTCTCAAAGTCAATGGAATTTTTCTTATGGTGGAAATTATAATGATAAATTATTCTTTGGAGCAGGTTTGGGTATTCAGTCATTTAGATACAAAGAAGAAAAACGCTATGAAGAAACCGTAACAGGCGAACCAACAGATCCAAGCCAAGTAAAATCATTAAATAGTTTAGTGATTGGAGAAAATTTATCTATTTCTGGTACAGGCGTAAACCTTACAGCAGGTGTAATTTATCGTCCTATTTATGCAATCCGTCTAGGAGCAAGTGTTACTACACCTACTTATTTTGCTGTAAATGATACATACAATGCAAGTTTGGATGCACAATACAATAATTTTTATTTTGGTGATGATAATAATGGAGATCCAATTATTTTGAATGATGTAAGTGGAAGTACACTTGATGTAGAAAGCACATACAATATGACAACTCCATTACGTGCATCTTTAGGGGCAGCCGTTTTTGTAGGAAAGTATGGTTTTATTAGTGCTGATGTAGATTTTATTAATTATGAATCTTCAAAACTATTAAGTCCTCCTCAAGAATTTAGTTTTACGGCAGATAATCAAACTATCAAAAATCTGTATGCTTCTACTATGAATTATCGTTTGGGTGCAGAACTTCGTTTGAATACATTTTATTTGCGTGGTGGAGTTGGTTTGTATGGAAATACAATAAAAGAAGAGTTCCGTAATGAAAATGATGATGCGTTTCAAACTCGTATTTCGGGTGGTTTGGGTATTCATAAAAAATCATTTTATATAGATTTAGCAGTAGTTCAACAAGCTACCAATAACGCTTATACGCCTTATAATTTGCCTGACAATAGCAATCCGACAGTTGATATAAAAAATACGACAACAAATGTAGTGGCAACGGTTGGCTTTCATTTTTAGGAAATATTGAAACGATAAATAAATCCAGAAAACAAACCTACTAAATCCAATTACTTCAAAAAAGTAGTTGGATTTTTTTAATTTTGTAGTAGAATGTAACTTACGCTTTAGCGTGAGAGGAGTTTATCAGAATAATCAAATTATATTTTGACTAAAAAAATAATTATTGGGAGCGACATAAAAACGGCTCAACAAAACTTAGAAAAAGGAAATTTAGTTGCCATTCCTACCGAAACAGTCTATGGTTTGGCTGCTAATGCTTTCGATATAAAAGCTGTTGCTAAAATATTTGAAGCGAAAAATCGTCCTACTTTTGATCCTCTTATTGTCCATACAGACAGTATTGATAAAATTAAAAGCTGGACAACTGATTTTCCAAGCTGGGCAGAAGAATTAGGAAATTACTTTTGGGCAGGTGCTTTGACACTTCTTTTGCCTAGAAAAGCAATTATTCCAGACCTTGTAACAAGTGGGCTTCCTCATGTAGCTGTTCGTATTCCAAATCATGAGCTTACTCTAGAACTTCTCAAAAGTCTTGATTTTCCACTAGCAGCACCAAGTGCAAATCCGTTTGGTTATATCAGTCCGACAACTGCAAATCACGTTTTTGAGCAGTTGGGAGAAAAAGTAAGCTATATTTTAGATGGAGGAAAATGCAAAATAGGCGTAGAATCAACAATTATAGGAGAAGAAAATGGAAAACTGATCGTTTTTAGAAAAGGAGGAATAGCCATCGAAGAGCTAGAAAAAGTAGTTGGCAAACTAATCGTAAAAGAACATTCAAATTCAAATCCTCATTCTGCAAATAAACAAAAGGAACTTACAAAAGTAGCTTCTTCAGGAATGTTGTTGAGTCATTATGCACCCAAAATAAAAATGCGTTTGGGAAATATTGAAGAAATGATAAAAGAATATTTACCAAATAATGAACTACAACTAAATGAAATAGGAATTTTATCATTCACTAAAAAATACAATCAAATTCCTTTAAAAAATCAATTTATTTTGTCAGAAAAAGGAGATTTTTCCGAAGCAGCTCAAAATCTTTTTGCTTATATGAGAGAATTAGACAAGCTCAATATCAAAATTATTTTGGCAGAACGTTTACCTGAAAAAGAATTAGGAAGAGCAATCAATGACCGTTTGAGGAGAGCAGCATATTAGGAACTAGGACATGGGGATTGGATATTAGGTAAATACGAATGCAGGGTATTACGACATGGAGATTGGGAATTAGAGAATGAGAAATACAAATGAAATTAAAACGTTGATAATGGTCTGTAATCAGACCTTAGCAAGCGTTGATATCATAAAAAATGACTTCTTGAAGAAGAGCGTTCTGTTTCTATATTTTCTTGTAAAATTATTTCTAAAGTATCCAAATTTAGAGCTAAAAGCCTTCCTAGACCTGCTTTTCTACGTGTTTTATAGACACAACCATTATCAATACAAATAGAAGGACAACCGTAATCTATTTCTTCTTGAATAAATTGTAAATACTCGGGAACGTGTCCGTGAATAATTCTTTTTTCGCCTACAATACTTGTATCTACCTCAAAATAACGCACCCAAAGCATTTTTTCAGTTTCAGAAAATGGGTCTGGAGCTTCAAAATCAAAACCTGCATGTACCAAATAATAATCTTCTAATTCGAAATAATACGACAAACTTTCCAAAAAAGGCAAATATTGAGGCAGAATACGACGGTTTTCATCTACTAAGCCTCTACCACGATGCAAAATAGGGATTAAACGAATAGATTTATCTCCTCCTGCTCTTCGGTGCGCTCGCATGAGAAGTTCTTCATGATTTCCTCGCAAACAAAAAACAGAATAGCTTTTTTGAAGTTCTATAATATAATCTAAAACGCCTTTGCTATCTGGACCTTTGTTGATGTAATCACCTAACAAAAAAAGTTGGTCATCAGAAGAAAGATTTATTTTTTTGATGAGTGCTTTAAATGTTTGGGCACAGCCATGTATGTCCGAAATGGCATAACGAGTGCCTTTGGAAGGGTCAATTTTTGGAATAGAGCGAGTAATAGATTTGTCTTCAGCATTCATTCTTCAAAAATAATATAATTCTTTCAAAATAACGGTAGCAAATTATTTATTTATGATTTTATAATTGAAGTCGTACAAAAAAATTAGATACCATTTTTCATTAAAACAGAGTAATATTTTAATACAATACAAAATTTTGTATTTGCGATTGACTACCTTATCTTTATATTTACCTTCTGAAAAATACAATTCTACTAGAGTTTTTAGTTTTTTATAAAAACTCCCTTCTATAAAATTAATTGGAGATTGAAAACCCTCCTTTAAAAATACAGTTATTTCGATACCATTATTATCGATAAAATAAATCTACACCAATGAATAAGGATTTTTTCTATAATCTAAAAAATACACAAGTTACTAAATTGATTTATAGTGTTTTTTTCTCTCTTTTTCTTCTCTCTTTTTTCTCTCAAAATGCCTACGCTACTCACGTAAGAGCAGGAGATTTGACAGCAGAACGTATTTCTGACATCAGTCTGACTTATCGTATTACGGCAATTATTTATACTGATGATGGAGGAGTTCCACCTGATATAGAAATTGAATTTAATTTTGGAACTGGAGAAACTCGTATGGTAGATCGTCTTTCGGGTGTCAGTATTGGAAATGCTACTACTCGTAATACTTATACGACTACTTATACTTTTCCGGGGGCTGGAGAATATAATGTAGGTGTGGCCATTCGAAATCGTAATGAAGGAATCGTTAATATTCCTAATTCTGTCAATACAGCTTTTCATATTCAATCTACATTTTTGATAAATCCATTTTTGGGATTAAATAGGTCGCCTGTTTTACTTGTTCCACCGATAGACTTTGCTCGTGTTGGGGAAAAATTTATTCATAACCCTGGTGCGTATGATGCCGATGGCGATAGTTTGGCATATATTTTTGTTACTCCCAAACGTGCCATAAATACACCAGTCGAAGGTTTTAGGCTTTTAGATGATCCAGCTTTTGGAGGAGAGCGTGAAGAAGGAGGAGCGACAGTCGCTACTCTTGACCCAATTACAGGAGATTTGGTTTGGAATACACCAGGGCGAACAGGGCAGTTTAATGTTGCTTTTATTGTTCAAGAATGGCGAGAAGGGGTATTAATTGGACAAGTAAATCGTGATATGCAGATTATTGTAAGAGATAATCCAAATAAACGTCCAATTTTAGAAATCCCTAGAGATATGTGTGTTACAGCAGGTGCATTTTTAAAAGATACAATTACAGGAACCGACCCAGATAATGATTTTGTTCGTCTTTTTGCATTTAGTGCATTATTTAGAGAAGCAAATGTATTACAATCTGTCCCTCCAAGAAATTATGCTAATTTTAATGTTTTGAATATTCAGCCTCCAAATGGACAAGAAAAGGGAGTTTTTGATTGGCAAACTGTCTGTGAAGATGTGCGTCTGCAACCTTATTCAGTTACATTCAAAGCAGAAGACCAGCCCAGTCCAACTAGTAATAAATTAGTGGATTTAAAGACTTGGCAAATCCGAGTTGTGGGCCCAAAACCAGATACTTTGATTGCTGATGTCAATACAGTTGATAATAGCGTTTCACTCAGTTGGTTTTCTTATCAATGTCCAAATGCTAGTGAAATGACAATTTGGCGAAGAACTGGTTCTTTCGAATTTAATCCTGATACCTGCGAAACAGGTTTGCCGGCCTATACAGGTTATACACAAATAGGAACAAACGAAATAGGTAATCGCTTCTTTTTAGATGATAATGATGGACAAGGATTAGAACGGGGCAAAACCTATTGTTATCGTATTTTTGCACGATTTCCAAACCCAGGGGGGGGCGAAAGTTATGTTTCTGATGAAGTTTGTGTAGTCATTCCAACCAATGCACCCTATATCACAAAAGTAAGTGTAGAAGAAACAGACACACAAAATGGAGAAATGCAAGTAGAATGGACAAAACCTCAAGACCTTATAGAAAGTCAGTTTCCAAGACCTTATACCTATGAATTATTTAGAGCCGATGGTTTTTCTGGAACGCAAAATTACACACAATTAGGAGATCGTTTTGCTGAGGATGACACCACTTTTTTAGATACAAATCTGAATACAGAAGAAGAAGTTTATAATTATAGAGTTCTTTTTTATTCAAATAATAATCTAGTAGATTCTTCGGCTGTGGCGAGTTCGGTTCGTCTTTCTGCAACTCCCTTAGTAAATGCAGCGACTTTAAATTGGCGTGCAGAAGTGCCTTGGAACAACACAGACTCACGTTTTCCACAACATTATATTTATCGTCAAACTGACGCTGACGGAACTGATTTTGTTCTTTTGGATAGTATAAATGTCTTCAGTGGTTCGTTTTCTTATACTGATACAGGATTAGAAGACAAAACAGAATACTGTTATTTTGTTACTACACAAGGAAGTTATGCAAAAGAGGGTTTGCCAAAACCATTATTGAATAAGTCGCAACGAGTGTGTATTTTTCCATTGGATGAAACGCCTCCTTGTTCGCCTACAACATTATTTTTAGATTCATTAATTTGTGAAACTATCAATTTTGAAGACCCAATTTATTGTAGTGATTCACTTTTTAGAAATAATTTGAGATGGCAAAATGATTATTCACCTGATTGTGATTTGGATGTAAGTAGCTATAATTTATACTTCAAAGCTCAAATTGATGATGAATTTCAGCTCTTAATAAATACTACTGACACGACATATACACACGAGCAAGTTCGTTCTGTGGCTGGTTGTTATGTCGTTACGGCTATTGATGCGTTTGGAAATGAGAGTCCGTTTAGCAATCAAGTTTGTAATGATAACTGTCCGAATTATGCGCTACCAAATGTGTTTACACCAAATGGCGATGGAATAAATGATACATTTAGAGCTTTTGATTGTCCTGCTTTTGTCAAAAATGTAGAAACCAAAATTTATAGCCGTTGGGAACAGCTTGTTTTTGAAACTTCTAGTGAAGAAGATAATAATGTCTTTATTGATTGGAATGGAAAAAATAACAATGGAACTGATATGCCTTCTGGAATGTATTATTTCCAAGTCAAGGTTACTTTCAATAGATTAAATCCAACTGATGAAGTTTTGATTTTGAAAGGTTGGGTTTCTTTGCTTAGAGAATAAGATACAATTACGAATTACGAATTAAAAATTACGAATGGTTTGCTTTTATGTGAACCGTTCGTTTTTCTATAAGTCGTTTGAACTTTGTCAATAGTCTGTAATCAGACTTTGACCTAATCTTGAATAGTAAAAATATTAGCTATATCATGATAAATTTTGACTTCCTTATTCTCATTTATACTTAAAAGAAAATCTACTTTTTCTAAATGATTTAATGCTTTATCTATTTCTTTTGCTTTATCAATTATTCCAATACCATAATAAATTATGTCAATATTGTAATTTCGAAGTAAACTAGCAAGAGATTCAGAATAATTTTGTTGAGTTTTTATTTCATGAAGTTTGTCAAAATCAAATTGATAAAATCTATCTTTATTTTCAAAAAACAAAGCTATTTGATCTTTTACGGCGATTATATCTGGAATAATTCCACCTTTATTTTTTGAAACTCTATGTGCTATATTTTGATGCAACATAATTCCAGTACCACTTTGTGGAAAATCGTAACAGATAATAAACCAGTCATTTTCTTCTAGCCAATCCAGTATGTTTTTTGTTATTTGTTCTTCTCTCATTACGCATCTCTCCATAAAGCACCATCAGGAAATAAAATTGCATCAGCAAAATAAGAATATACTCTAATATGTTTTACTTTAGAGTAGGTTGATCCGTATCTTACTTGCATATAATATCTAGGTATTTCTTGATTTGATAATTGACTATATTCTGGTTATCTGACA
>PFKD01000360.1 GCA_002784125.1 Flexibacter sp. CG_4_10_14_3_um_filter_32_15 | reverse complement strand
CCAGTTTAAGGAAGCAAATGAAAAATCAAAAGAAGCATTAGACCTTATACAAAAAAGATATGGAGAAAAGCACTCTCGTTGCGCAGCTCAACTTGAAATTGCTGCACGCTTAAATATGCAACAAAGTAATTATAAAGAAGTAGATGCACAAGTAAGTAAGATGTTACAAATCTATGAGAAACAATACAATCCTTCTTTAGCTTTCGAACATGCAAAAGCCCTAGAAACGGCAGCACACTATTATATGATAATGGGACTCTACGAGCGTGCAGAGAGTTTATTAAATCAAGCCAAACGAAGGTTTAGTCGTTCTAGTCAGTCTATTGCCAACTCTAGTACGGCAGAAGAACTGGCTTTTTTGTATATAGAAACTGCTGATTTTAGTGCAGCCGAACAGCTTTTGAAAGAAACGATTGCAGAAAAAGAAAAAAGATATGGAACTGATAGTCGTTTTTTGATTAATACATATAATCAGAGCGCACACTTAGAATTTGCTAACGGTAAATATGTGGAAGCTGAGCAGTTTGCCAACAAAGCTCTTGCTATAGCTCAAAATTTATTTGGACAAAACTCTATTCGTACTGTGGAGAGTTTGGGTATTTTGGCTGATTATAATTTAGCTCTTGGAGATTACGAAAAAGCACGAGAGTTGGCGCAACAAGTTTTGAAAATCAAAACGGATGTACTTGGTGAAGGACATTTGGATAGAGCAAGTACACTTATTCAGCTTGCTAGAATTAATTTTTATTCAACGGCTGATTGGAAACAAGTTACTAAAGAACTTGATGAGGCAGATAAAATGCTTATCAATAACTTAGGTGAAAACACGCCAATTTATGCAGGATTTTTAAAGACTTCAGCCGAACTTTATGTCGCTCACAAAGACATACGAGGTGCTTCTGATAAGCTAGGTAAAGCCTTAAATATTTTGGAAAAAGTACCTTCAGCTTCCTTGGTAAGTTTGGCAGAAATAAATGTTCTTTTAGGAGATTTACAAATTCAACAAGATCAGCCAGATAGAGCAGGAGAACTTTATGAAGATGCTCGTAAGAAATATTCAAAAGTATTTAGTGATGTTCATCCAAAATATGTAGAGGTTTTGGGAAGAATTGCTCGTATGTATTATGTAAAAAAGGATTACAGAAAAGCAGAAAAATATTTGAGTGAAGTTTTGGACAAGCACAAAAAATACATAAACACTACTTTTTCTGTACTTAGCGAAAGAGAAAAAGCCAAAAACTGGGAACAAATACGTCCAGACTTTGAATTTTTTACGCACCTTGTTATTCAATTACAGCCCAAAAAGAAAAAATTACTGCGTGATTTGTATGATAATATTCTACTTACAAAAGGAATTTTATTAGGACAATCTCAAAAATTGCGTAATGAAATTTATAAGAGAAGTCCTGAGGATACATTACGTATTAACTTCGAAAAATGGCAATTAAAGAAGATTCAACTCAATTCAGCTTTAGCTTTAAGTCCTGAACAATTAAAACAAGAAAATATAGATGTTCGTACTTTGCAAAAAGAAATTGAAGATTTATCTAAAATCCTTTCTCGTCAGTCTTCTGATTTTGCAGCAGCTAATAATAATAAAGCGATTAGTTGGAAAGATATTCAGAAAAATCTAAAAAAGAAGGAATATGCTGTTGAAATTATTCGTTATCGTCAGTTTGATAAAGATTTTACAGACAGTGTCAAGTATATTGCTTTAGTTTTGCCTTCCTCTGGAAAAATTGAATTAGCTCAAATGGGTAATGGAAACGCTATGGAAGAGGGAGATTTACAATATTACAGAAATACAGTAGAGTTTTCTATAGAAGATTATGATTCTTACAAAATCTATTGGAAACCTATTGGCGATAAAATAGATAAAAATGCTGATAAAATTTATCTTTCTTGTGATGGTGTTTATAACCAACTCAATGTAGAAACATTCAGAATGGGGCAAAATGATTTTGTAATAGATAATTATTTTATTGCACAACTGACCAGTACTCGCCAAATAGCAGAAGGAGAGGTGAAAAATATTTTTCCCAATGATTTTGTTCTGTTTGGAAACCCTCTTTTTTATGTAGATTATGAAGGAGCGCAAAGTTTTCCAACTCTTTTGGGAGCAGAACGTGAAGTAGAGATTATTTCTACTCAACTAGAAGGAGGAAATAAAAATGTAACAACGTATCTAAATCAAGATGCAAAAGAAAACCAAATTAAAAATATGAGCAGTAGAAACAATACCGTTTATCATATTGCTACCCATGGTGTTTTTAAAGAGGATATTTCTCCAGAAGAGCGTGAGCGTTCGGCTGCTTTAGGAACATATAATGACCCTTTTATGCGTTCGGGTTTGCTTTTTACAGCAGGTGGAAACATGGTTCAGAATAGAAATGTACACGAATACAATAGAGATGAAGGCATCTTGACAGCTTCAGAAGTAGCAACGCTCAATTTTAATTCTCCTCTTGTGGTAATGAGTGCTTGCGAAACAGGACGTGGAGAAACCAAAGTAGGAGAAGGAGTATATGGTCTGCAAAGTGCTTTCTTGCTTGCTGGTGCAGATGCTCTTTTGATGTCTTTGTTTAAGGTAGATGATGATGCTACACAAGAACTAATGAAAATTTTCTATCAAAAATGGAAAGAAACAGGCGATAAAAGAATCGCTATTAGAGAATCAAAACAAGAACTTCGTCAGAATGTAAAATATGCAGAGCCGATTTATTGGGGGGCATTTGTAATGATAGGAAGGTAAAAGCGTAATTTATAATCTTCAAAGAAGTTGATAAATTGAGGTAAAAAAACTATCTTTACATTCCCTTTTCATAAATAAAAGGAGGCTTATCACACGAAATAAAAATTAATTAGTAATTATTATTATTCATATAAATAAAAAAAATAATGGCAGAAAAAAATGACTTTACTTTCGATGTTATCGTCGAAATTCCTAAAGGAAGTAGAAATAAATACGAATACGATGCTGAAAAACGCATGATTCGTTACGACCGTATGATTTTTTCTTCTATGCACTACCCAAGTGATTATGGGTTTGTTCCTGAAACACTTGCTTTAGATGGCGATGCACTAGATGTTTTGGTTTTGGTTTCTGAACCAACTTTTCCAGGGTGTTTGATTGAGGTGCGTCCTGTTGGAGTTTTTAATATGACAGATGAAAAAGGACCTGACGCTAAAGTGTTGTGTGTGCCTGTTTCTGACCCAATTTGGAATAGCATTTACAAACTTGAACATGTCAATCCTCACTTAATAAAAGAAATTGGACATTTCTTTGAAGTGTATAAAGACTTAGAAAAAAAGAAAGTTTCGGTAGAAGATTGGCAAGACGAAAAACATGCTATTGAAGTAGTGTTACAATGTCAAGAACGTTATCAAGAAAACAAAAAAGAAGTATTCTCTATCCGTTCGGGGATATAGACAACTTGACATTTAACGAAAGACAAATCCATTTTTTACTTCACTTAGTAGAGAATGGATTTTTTTATATAACTGAAACTTAATTTATCAAATTTTCAATAAAAGCGATTATTTCCTTTTTATAATTTGGCTTTGACACATCAAACCAAGTATATGCTGTATCTTTTCTAAACCAAGTTAATTGTCTTTTGGCAAATCGTCTGGTGTTTTGTTGAATGTTTGATATAGCTGTTTCTAAATTTATTTTTTCTTCATTTTGTTTATCCAAAAGCTCAAAAATTTCTTGGTAGCCTACTGTTTTTAGAGGCGAAAAATGAGCATATTGTTGTAATCCTTTTACTTCTTCTACCAAACCATTTTTAATCATTGTCAAAACTCGCTGATTTATTCTTTGATATAATTCTTCTCTAGGTCGGTCTAAAATAATTTTGATAGTTTCGAATCCTAATTTTTCTTCTCTTTCTTGTTTTGATTTTTCTCTATTTTTCTTGTTTAATTTTCTGAATTCTGAATAGTTACTACCTGTACTTCGTATAATTTCTAATGCTCTAATTACTCGTTGAGGGTTATTCAAATCTGCTTCTGCTGCGTATTCTGGGTCTTTTTCTTGTAATTCTGCAACTAAACTTTGTAGTCCTTTCTGTTCTAATTCTTGATTTAATTTTTCTCTAAACGCTGTCGAAATAGGGGGTATTTCATCAAATCCATCACAAATAGCTTGAATAAAAAGACCAGAACCACCTGTTAGGATAAGTATATCATTTTTTTTGTTTCTAGTTTTGAATAAATTATCAATAAGAGCTAAAGCCTCTTTTTCAAACTGTCCTGCTGATAAAGGATTTTGAATAGAGTGAGAGTCAATAAAATGATGTTTTATTGTTTTGGGAGTATTGTTTTCTGATACAAAAGTCATTTCCTCAAGTGTCGGTTTTGCCGTTCCGATACTCATTTCTTTATAAAACTGTCTTGAATCTGCTGATATAACTTCTGTATCAAAATAAGCTGCCAGTTCTGTACATAAAGCCGTTTTTCCTACGGCTGTTGCTCCTGCTATTACAATTAATTTTCTCAATGTTTCTTGTTTTTTTATAGGGCATGTTTATAAAAAACTATGTGTATTCGTTTCCTCAGAACTGAACACACGATTTCAGAGTGAAATGACAAGGTTTCGCAACTCTGTTGCTCTAAAACCATTATTCTATCATTAAATTGGCTTCGCCGACTTTTAGCTCTACAAAGGTTACGTTGCGCTACAACTCTAATAAAAGTGTATGATTTTAAAATGAATTAATTATTTTTGATTTGATTATTTATTTTACTAGGAATAAATAATTTTTCTAATTCTTCTTTATTTTGAGGTTTAAAACTAGGCAAAATTATCATAAAAGTAGAACCTTTACCCAATTCACTAGCAAATTTTAATTCTCCTCTTAATTTCTCAACAGCTTGACGAACGATATAAAGTCCTAATCCATTTCCATCCGACTTTTCATTGCCACGATAAAACATGTCAAAAATTCGTTCTTGATAGGCTTCATCTATTCCCAAACTAGGGTAAACGCACGAAACTTTTTATACTGCTTTCAGTATGTTTAAACACACTTTAACTATCAGAGTAAATTCAATTTGCAAAGTTAAAAACTAGCTTGATTTGCTTTAAACGAGTACATTTTTTTTTCGTGCGTTTACCCTATTCCCAAACCATTATCTGTAATTTTTAAGACAAATTTTTTATCTTCTCTCAATCTAGTTTCTACTACAATCACAGATGTTTTTTTGGATCGGTCTGCAAATTTAATGGCATTTGAAAGTAAATTTCTCAAAATTACATTCAAACGTAAAGTATCAGTATAAACAACCCCTTGTTGGTGTGATTTTATTTTGAATTTTATCTCACTTGCATACGGCAGAAAGTCCAAATCGGCAATATTTTTATGAATTAAATACTCAATTCGTAAAGGTTCATAGTTAGTTTCTAAGTTGCTAGTTTGAGAGTAATTGATGATAGATTGTACAAACTCATCTAATTTATAAATTCTTCCTCTAATCATTTTGATATGAGAAAGGGCATGTTCTTTATCAATTTCGGCAATATTCAATAAACCCAAAATTGAAGTCAGAGGCGAGCGCAAGTCATGAGATGCTTTATAGACAAATTGGTCTAGTTCATAATTTCTTACTTTTAGCTCTTCTAATGTCTGTCTGAGCATTTCTTCTGCTTCTACTTGGTCAGAAATATTTTCGATAAACATTACTATAAACGCAGGTTTTTTATCGTCATCTTTTACTACCGAAAGGGAAAGGTTGAGCCAAATTGTATCTCCGTTTTTATGAATATAACGAGTACGCATCGAATAGCCATCGCTTTGCTCGTTCAGAACTCGTTTGAGTTGTGCAATATCTCTAGGTAAATCTTTTGGATGTGTAATTTCTCTTAATTTTCTGATACTCAGTTCGTTTTGGGAATATCCTGTCATTTTACAAAAATGCACATTGAATGCAGCCCACGACAAATCTATACCAATATGAGCAATTCCAATTCCTGCTTGCTCAAAAGTAGAACGAAACTTTAGCTCACTTTCTTTGAGTAATTGCTCTGTAATTTTACGTTCACTAATATCTCTTACAATAGCTACAAAACGGTTTTCTCCATCATCCAAATCTACATATTGCAATAGAAGTGCAACAGGAAATTTACCTCCACTTTTATGTAAAAAAGTAGTGTCAAGATTTATTTGATGATTGGTATTATTGACAACATAAGAACTAAGCTGCTCAAAATCTTTAGGATTACTATCACTCATCAAATCGATAAATTTCATCTTGCGAAGTTCTCCAAAAGAATATCCGACAGCTTCAGTAGCTCCTTTGTTGGCATAAATAAATCGATGTGTATGGGCATCAAACATAAAAACGCTATCCTTGGTAACATCTAACGTTCGTTTGAATTGTGCCAGCGAACGCATAATTTGAGCTTTTTCTTCTTCGAATACTTTGCGTTCTCTCATATCTCTAATCACATAGAGATAACCAATTATAGTTTTGTTAGAATCATAAACAGGAGTAGAAATAGTTTCTGAATGAATAAGTTCTCCATTTTTGGCTTTTAAAGCAATTTCAAAAACAGAATTTTTTTCCATAATATCGAAATGATCGGAGATTAGAAAAAAACTATCTTGCTCAAATAAACTAGAAAAAACCTTTCCTGTATATTCTTCGTTCTCATAACCTAAAAGATTTTTGACAGCAGGATTTACCCATTCTATTTCTAAATTTGGAGTAGTAAAAATAACACCATCAGGCAATGAATCTAAAATAAATTGTAACATTCTTTTGGTACTATCCAACTCTTGATTAGCCAAAATACGTTGCGTAATTTCAGTATCTACTCCTTCTATACGGATTGGTTTATTGTCTTTTCCTAGTGTTACTTTTACGTCAGTCTGAATCCAACGGATATTATTTTTGGGATCAATAATTCGGTATTCATACGAAATACTTTGTCCATCTCGTGCCTTCTGACGAGATTCTATTACATTTTTGATGTCTTCTTTATGTACTCTTTTGAGCCAAGCATTTGGGTCATTCTTTAATTCGTCTTGTGAAACATCATAAATATTTTCAACGGCAGCCGAAATAGTAAGTAGTTTGTCTTGCTTTACATCATACGACCAAAATACATTATCTAATGATTGAAAGATACCTTCTAATAATTCTTTTGTATTTCTTAAATCTTTTTCGATTATTTTTTCTTCTGTAATATCTTTAGACGAGAGAATAAAAAACTGTTCTTCATGACGGTTATAAAAACCATTGATATATAACTCAATATCAATCAGAGAATTATCTTTTCGTTGGAGTTTCCAAAAGGGTTTTGCAGTAGTATTTCCTTTCCGTGCTTGTTTGATGGTATGAATGGCATCTTTTGATTCAAAATCTGGAACAATGATAGAATATACTTTTCCAATAAGCTCACTAGGCTGATAACCTGTCATAAGTGCATATTGCTTATTTACATTGACAAAATAGCCCCATTCGTTAATAACTGCTAATCCAATTTTGGCAGCTTGAAAAATAGACTCTCCAAAATTCTGACTATCACGTAATTTGTTTTGTACTTCTTTTGACTTGGTTAGATTTCTGACTAGAGCAATATATACCGTTTTTCCTTGTTCGAAATGTGTTTCATTTAGCGAAACACTTAAAGGAAATTCAGTATTATTTTTATGTTTGGCAATAAGCTCGACGTTGTGAATAATTTTTGTATCTGTTGAAGATTCTGTTACTAGCTGGACTAAAGTTTCAGGTATTGGCTGTTGAGCTAAGAGTACTTCTACTGATTTTCCAAGCAACTCAGCTTCTTTATATCCAAAAATACTTTCGGCAGCCGGATTTACTAAAGATATAACACCCTTTTCATTGACTATCAACACTCCATCTGGAACAGTAGCTAAGATGATATTCAACTGTTTGGTTTGTATTGCACTATTTTCTAGAAAGGATTCTATTAAACTAGAAGAAGGAATGTTTGTATAAACAACAGATATATACACCTCTTGTTCCTCATTAACTATCATACTAATTTTATATCCGTTTCCATTATCATTAACTTCTTCTTTATTGTATTCAAAAATATAAGATTCAATTATTTTTTTATTGGTATAATGACGTGCTTTTTCGACTTGATAGTTTAATTTGGCATGCTGACCTTTTATTTTTTTCTTAATCTCTTCTATAAAACTACGTCCAATTAATGTCTTCTCCCCTTGTTGGGTAATTTTTTCCATAGCAGTATTGACCTGCAAGATACGGTTTTGTATATCTAGCACGCAGAGAGCTTCTGTAGATAATTCGAAAAAGGGACTTGTGTGAGGCATCAACTACCAACTTTACGGAAAATGAAAATAATTATATCCAAATTTGTCTTCAATTTATAAAAAAAAAACCACTTATGTTATTTTTATTTGGAATAACTAGGGCAAAACCACGAAATCTATTTTTTATTTTTTCCCTACTGACAAATTTTATTCCTCAACGATGGCAATGCCTCTTGAGAGTTCAAAAATAAGGAAAATCACAACCGTCGTTGATGCTTCGCCGTCAACGAGGTTAAAAAAAATTTGAAATGCTGTACGAATAAAAATGGTAAAAAAAATCTATTAATTATTAACATCAATTCGCACTCCTATTATAAGTACATCATCTATTTGTGGATAGTCTTTTTTCCATTCTTCAAATTCATGTCTTAAAATTTGATTTTGCTCTTCCATAGGTAATTTATGAATCTCTAATAGAAGTTCTTTTAATTTACCTTTCATAAACTTTTTATTCTTTTCTCCTCCAAATTGATCTTGATAGCCATCAGAAAACGTATATAGTACAGTTGAAGAGTCTATTTTGATAGTATGTTTGTTGTATTTTGTAGCTTTTTTATCTGTCAAGTTTCCACCAATAGAAAATTTATCAGCTTTTATTTCGTGTAATTCTTCATTCTGAATATAAATTAACGGATTTTTTGCACCTGCAAATTCTACTGTATTTGTTTTTTTGTTCCATATCCAAATATTCATGTCCATTCCATCACGATTTTCTGTTTCTCTTTGTTTTAATATAGTGCCTACTTCTTCATTAAGTACATCAAGAATAAGGTTGGATTGTGTAATGGAATAATCAATAATTACTTTATTGAGCATATCGTTACCAATTAAAGACATAAAAGCTCCCGGAACTCCATGTCCTGTGCAATCAACAGTAGCCACAATTATTTTTTCACTTTGCTCTTCTATCCAATAAAAATCTCCTGAAACTATATCTCTAGGCAAAAATAAAATAAAAGATTCGGGCATCAACTCCTCCACCTGCTCTGGGGTGGGAAGCATAGCCATCTGAATACGTTTGGCATAATTTATACTAGAAATAATATTACCATTTTGCTTCTCAATGATTTTGTTTCTTTCATCAACTACTTGTTGTTGGGTAATCAATTCTTCGTTTGTAGAACGAAGTTCGGCAGTACGTAATTTGACAGTAGCCTCTAATTCTTCAGCTTTCATTTTGATTCTTTTTGTTCTGATAGCTATAACTCCCCAAATACCTCCACCGATTAAAAGGATACTTATAGCTATAAACCAAGGTGTTTCGTAAATATGAGGTTTAACCACGACTTTTATACTAGCCCCTTCGTTGTTCCAAATGCCATCATTATTAGCTGCAATCACTTTAAAAGTATAAGTTCCGTTAGGAAGGTTGGTATAAACGGCTTCTCTTTTATTATTTTTGGTAATTACCCAGTCTTTATCAAAACCCTCTAATCTATATTTGAACTTTACTTTTTCAGGCGCACGAAAGCTAAGTGCTGTAAAATCAATAATGACACGCTGCTGTTTGGGTTCTACTGTTACTTTTAGAGGTTCTAAAAAAGCGTCTTCATCTAAAAAAACCTTTTGTACATATACAGGAGGACGACGAGAGTTAATAGGTAAAAAATTGGGGTTGATGTGTAGCACTCCGTCATTGGTAGGAATCCATATTATTCCTTGTGGAGAAATGAGCGATTGGGTTGCACCTTTACATTGTTCGGTACGCATTCCGTCATTTTTATCATATTGTGTCCAGTTTAAAGTTATAGCTTCACCATTTGCTAGAGAGTTTAATTCATTTTTCTGAACACGTAGAACTCCTCTATTCGAAGAAAACCAAAAATAACCTTTATCATCTTCTACAATATCAAAAAAACTTTCATTTGGAAGGCTGTTTGAAGCATCAAAAATATAAGCCTTTTTATCTTTCCAGCGCACCAAACCTGCATTGGTAGCAAGCCAAACTACATTTTGTTTATCACAATGAATATTAAAAATCAGATTGGTAGGCAAACCATTTTCAGTAGTAAATAAATCAAATTTATTTCCATTCTCTATAGCCAAACCACCATTATTTGTTCCTACTAAAAGATTTCCATTGTTATCTTCTGCTATTGCCATTACAAAATTAGGAGTAAAACCTCTTTCTAAGCCTATTTTCTCAAAAATATCTTTATTTGTTTTTGTATCTTTTTTGTACTCTACTAATCCTTCTCCTCGTGTTCCTATCCAAAAACGACCTTTTGAATCTTGATAAGTAAGTCGTAATACATTTGTTGGAAGCCCATCTTTTGTAGTAAATAATTTTTCATTGCCATTACTTTCCTTTTTTAATAATCCTTCATAAGTAACTATCCAAACAGTTCCTGCAGTATCTTGACGAATATTAAAAATTTCTTGTCCACCAAGATTTGTCTTTAATGGAAAATCAAATACTTTATTTTGTTTGGCATTTATACCTGTTCCATTACTTGTTCCGACAAGCACATCAGTTTTATTATATGCGCCTACTGAATTGACAGATGGATAAGCAAGCCCTTCACGGACTGTATAATTGATAAATTTTCCATCACGCAAACGACAAAGTCCATGTCTAGCTGTTGGAATCCATAAATCTTCTTCTTGGTCTAACCAAATTGAGCGTACATCATCAAATGCTTCTCCTGTTTCGGTTGTCAAAAGCTCTAGTGCTTCTGTCAATACATTATGACGATAAATATTATTACGAGTAACAATCCAAAAATTACCTGCAGGGTCAAACTTCATGTCATGAATTCGTTGCTCATTCAGCTTTGGAAATTGTCTAATAAATTTATCATTTTCATATTTTAAAACTCCATCATAAGTTCCTACCCAAATTCTTTTTTTACTATCTAAATACAACTTTAAAGTACGAGGGTTTTCTATTTCAGAATTAACTTTGAGAAGTTGGTTATTTTCCAAAGTCAAAACCCCTTGATTTCTTGTAGCTAACCAAAACTTACCTCTTGGATATTCTAAAATATCATAGATAGATTCAGAAGCCAACGCCTTAGAAAAAATAGAGGAAAATCTTTTCGTCTTTGTATTATAAACAAATAAACCTGCTGAACGAGTTCCTACATAAACTGAATCACTATTATCTAAAATATGTATCGCCTCAATGTATTCTTTCTCTAAACCATGCGATTTGAATATTCCATTCTTATAACTTACAAGCCCACTACCTTGTGTTCCTATCCAAAGTGTACTGTCTTTACTTTCTGTTAAGTGAGTAACATTATTTGTTTTGAATACTTTAGTATTATTTTTTGTATATATATCAAAAGTATTTCCATCAAAACGTAAAAGCCCATCATAACTTCCTATCCATAGATAACCATCTTTTGTTTGGATAAGTTGTAAAAGTGTTCCAGAAGGTAATCCTTTTTCGCTATCCCAAACATCTATCAAAAATTGAGAAAGTTGTTTATTAGGATCGAAAGGAACATGTTTATTTTGCTTTTGTGCAGTAGCAATAAGTGAGATACATAAAAAAGAGAATAAAAATAATCCTGCTCCTACATATCTTAAAGTTGAGAGTTTATAAACAAGGTTCATAAAAAAGTGTCTATCTTGTAATTGTTTCAAGGGAGAATAGTCTAAAAAAAATGCAATTTTGAACAAATAATTAGATGCGAGTAGCACAAAATAACATTTTTTTTGACTTATCAAGCATTTAGGAATATTAAATGTTGAAAAAAGAACAAGTAAGGAACAATTAGAGTTTAATTAAATTCACTAGAAAATAGTGATTCATTCCAACCCATTTATTTTAGTTAATACACTTTTATCAAAATAGCATAGAAAAGTAGTATGATAATTGGTATTTATTTTTACTACTTAGTATCTTTCTCATCATTATCTAAACCAAATTATATGAAAAATCAGTATTATTCAAGTTTATATTTAATTGGGTCTTTAATCACTTTTTTTTCTTTTACTTCTACACAACCTATTTTTGCTCAATCCAAAAAGCAAGAGTTTTATAAAGATGGTTCGCTAAAAGCAGAAGGAAAAGAAGTAAAAGGAAATAAAGAAGGTTATTGGTTTTTGTATTATCCAAACGGAATAACTATGGCTTTCGAAAATTACCAATACGACAAACTTAATGGATTTTCGAAATACTACTCGCCAGATGGAAAACTAGAACGAAAAGAAATGTGGATAAATGGAATGTTGCAAGATTCGGCATTTTTTTATTATCCAAATGGACAAATAAAACGTACAGGCATTTATCGTGATGGTGCGTATGAAGGTCTTTGGCTATCTTTTTATGAAGACGGAACACTAGCACGAAGAGTTTTTTACACAAAAGGACAATTAGATGGGCTGGTAGAAGAATATTTTACAGACGGAAGTCTGATACAATCTGGAACATACAAAAATGGACAAAAACAAGGTTCTTGGACGTATTATGATGAAAATGGAGTTGTGATGAGTAGAGGCGTTTATAAAGAAGGTAAAAAAAATGGTTATTGGATTCATTACGATGAAAATGGAAAACCAAAATATGAAGGTAAATACGAAAATGGAAAAGTAACTGGCGACTGGTTTTACTACAAAAAAGGGAAACGCAAAAAAGCCAAAAAGAAAAAATTACCTATCAAAGAACTGGAATATGAAGGGGAATAAGTAGTTGGACAAAATAAAAACGACTTGAACTTATTGGTAAATGATTTTTATGATCTATATGATGAATGAAGATAAATACA
>PFKD01000030.1 GCA_002784125.1 Flexibacter sp. CG_4_10_14_3_um_filter_32_15 | reverse complement strand
TAAAACGTTTTTTTCCTTGCATAGGACAAAGATACAAAAAAGTTAGTATAATTGTGTCTGACTACTTAGAAGTCAGAATTTAGAATGAATTGCGAATAAATACCAAATACAATTTTGACCACAGAGAAATAAAGAGTAATAGAAGAGAATAGTAAATACAATTTTTAAACACAGAGTTACAGAGAACACAGAGAATGAATTGAAAATCAGAATAGCTGAAGCACATTTTACAATACAAAAACTCTTTTATTATAAAAATAAAAGAGTTTTCTGTATTTTCATTCTCCAATCCCTAATCTCCATTTTCCAATCTCTACTCCACTGTAACAGATTTAGCCAAATTTCTGGGCTGGTCGACGTTACAACCACGCATAAGAGCGACATGATACGATAAAAGTTGAAGAGGAATAACTGAAACCAAAGGCATAAAAGCATCGTGTGTGCTTGGCACTTCGATAACATAATCTACCTTTTTAGGAATAGCTGCATCACCCTCTGTAATGACTGCAATTACTTTTCCTCGTCGTGCTTTTACTTCTTCGATATTTGACAAAATTTTGTCATACGAATTATCACGAGTTGCAATTACAACGACTGGCATTTCTTCATCGATAAGAGCAATGGGGCCGTGTTTCATTTCGGCAGCAGGATAACCTTCTGCGTGAATGTATGAAATTTCTTTAAGTTTCAAAGCTCCTTCTAGAGCAACTGGAAAATTATATCCACGTCCCAAATACAAGAAGTTACGAGCATTGACAAAGTCTTTTGCTATTTTTTCGATTTGTGTATTTAGTTTTAGAGCTTGTTCTACTTTTTGAGGAATGCGTTCTAACTGACGTAAAAGGTCTTTTAATTGATTTTCTGAAAGTGTTTTTCTTTCCTTTGCAAGCATCAATCCTAAGAGAGCCAAAACGGTTACTTGTCCTGTGAATGCTTTCGTACTGGCTACACCGATTTCAGGTCCTGCGTGTATGTATGCGCCTTCGTGTGTTGCTCGTGCGATAGAAGAACCGACTACATTACAAACTCCAAAAATAATTGCGCCTCTACTTTTTGCTAATTCTATGGCTGCAAGTGTATCGGCCGTTTCTCCAGATTGAGAAATAGCGATAATTATATCTCCTTCTTCAATAATTGGATTTCTATAACGGAATTCAGAAGCATATTCTACCTCAACAGGAATTCTTGCAAATTCTTCGATGATATATTCGGCTACCAAACCAGCGTGCCACGAAGTTCCACAGGCAACAACAACAATACGTTTTGCATTGACAAGATTATCTAAGTATTTATGAATTCCTCCTAGATTTACGTGTCCGTTGGCTGCTATAAGCCTTCCACGAAGCGCATCACGAATAGATTTTGGCTGTTCGAAGATTTCTTTTAACATGAAGTGTTCATAGCCACCTTTTTCGATAGATTCCAATTCCATATCCAATGTATGAATATAAGGTGTTGTCGGAATATCTTCAATATTTTTGATTGTGAGCGAATCATTTGTCAAAAGTGCAATTTCATCATCATTCAAATAAACAACTTCATTGGTATATTCAATAATTGGAGTAGCATCAGAAGCAATAAAAAATTCGTCTTGGTCTTTTCCAATTCCAATAACTAACGGACTTCCTTTTCGTGCTGCAATAAGTTGATGAGGACTATCTTCTGACATAATAATGATAGCATAAGCACCTACCACTTTATGAAGAGCCAAACGAACGGCTTCTTCTAAGCTACATTTGTGTTGGTTTTGAATTTCTTCAATAAAATGAATAAATACTTCTGAATCAGTATCAGATTTAAAAGTATGTCCTTTGTTTATTAAGTCTTGTTTTAAGACCGAATAATTTTCAATAATTCCATTATGAATAATTGCCAAACGACTAGAACCTGAATAATGAGGGTGTGCATTGATATCATTAGGCTCTCCATGAGTTGCCCAACGAGTATGTCCAATGCCTACTTTTCCTTCTTTATTTTTATCTTTTGCAAAATTTTCTAGTTCAGCAACTTTGCCCCGCTTTTTATAAATATTGATAGCAGAACCCATTAAAGCAACTCCAGAACTATCATAACCACGGTATTCTAGTCTTTTTAATCCTTTTATAAGAATGGGGTATGCTTCACGCTGTCCGATATAACCTACAATTCCACACATAAATTCGTATTTTTTAATGACGTATTTCTAATGATTTAGTGAGTTTTGTTAATTCAAACTCTTTATTACTAGCAAATTACAGAATATTTTTAATTCACTTTTAATTTAAAAAACGATTTATCAAAAAATAAGTTTTTCTACTTCTTATTTTACCTTTTATTCTGCAACACTATAATACATACGTAATCTAATAGCAGGAAGGTTGTTTGTGTTTTTTTGAGTAGGAAAAACAAATCTGTTTATACTAATATTATTTTCAGAAGGTTGAACAATCAATCCATCACTTTCTGGAATTCTTCCTTTAGCAAATTGATTGATATAACTTGTAATAGTTGCATAACTATATGATTTTCCTTGTGTAGAATATCCCATAGAAAGACCAGCATCTCCCCCTGATTCTGCTTGTAAAAATTGAATTGTACCAGTTGGAGAATAATAAAAACCATCGCCAGCTCCAAATAAAAATAAAAGTTGATTAGGTGCTGGAGTAGTGTAACTCATAGCAGGTTCTAAGGCAGGAATGTCTAATTCAACACGTTGAATTACAACACTTTGATTGGTTACAAAATCACTTAAATAAGGAAATTCTAATTTTACACCAATTCCTGTTCCTGCTTGAATGGCTGCAATATTATTGGTATTCTCGCTTGGAATAAAATCTTGTGTAGTTAGTGCAGATAAAGCAGAATTAGATACATCACTATCTATATTCGAAAAGCTCACAGGCATATCAAATCTATACGACGAGGAAACAGTATCATCTGGATAGTGAAAATATAAAGTTAGGTTTGTAGCAGGTGCAAGTGGATTTATTCCTAGGATAGAAGTAGTTGGAGAAGCACTTCTAAAAGCAAGTCCTTTTGAAAAAATCCTAAATAAAGAGTCATTTTCAAAGTTGTTATTTACTCCATAATTAAATAATTTTATACCAAATTCTTCTGAAAGAGGTACTCTCAGTACTTGATTACTATCTAAGTCATTTGGGTAAATAGCACTTCCGAGTATAGAACTTGAGGTTCGAAGTGTGTCAAACTGATAATAGGCTTTGTTTTCAAAAGTTTCTGAAACCTCATAAATTTGTATTGTATTTTCGGCTAGTGTATCTCCATAAACATAATCTGTTTGAAAAAAACCAACTAACGAATCAAAAATTGCGCCTTGACCAGCATCATTTTGTAGGTCTTCTGTAAGCGTAGTGAGTGAAATGTTCCCAAAGCCTTGTGCTGAATACCTGCCTACATACTCATCAGCCAATGAACCCATTAAAAGACGAGAATTTCCTATTCTGCTTGTGGTATTGATACTATCTGATTGAAAAACTTTGACATTTACAGTTACCGTGTCTGTATAATAGGTATTGATGAGTTGTTCGTCCCCTATACCAATAGGTTCAGGTTCTTGCTCACAACTACTTAAAGTTAGACCAAGAAACGAAAAAGCAATTATACATAGGGAAGAAATATATTTTGAAGAGAAAAAAGAAAAAAAGCGAGATGAATTATTATTTTTCATTAAATTAAATTTGTGACAACTGTTTTAGTGTTTTTTGAGAGAGTTGAAACGAAACGGAATGCAAGCAGTACGAATCAACAGTCTTATTTTGTTGCAAAGAAGATTTTACAAACCTGTATTTTAGAATTTTTATAAATACTAGCGCAAAAGTACGAATTATATAGATATATTGGAATGTTTATTAGTTTCGAATCGGATTTGAGGAAAATTATATCAAATTTTGCACAAACAAAAAAACAGACAAAGTAATTTTACTTTGTCTGTTTTTCTATATAAATTAAGAATTAGTCTGACTAAGCTGTTTTTTCTTCAACTAACTCTGCCATTCTTTCTCCCAAAAGAGATTTATAAATTTCGTAGTATGCATCACAAACTGCATCATCTTCTCCTACAATAGTACTTACATTTTCAGATGAAGAAGCTGTAATAATATCATTTACTTTTCCTGATTCTTGTGCATTTACTACACAATCCGAATATTTTGCACCCATTTCCATAAATCCTTGAGGAGTTGGGTTTGCAATAAGAGAAGCTAACATTTCTTCTGTAATATCATCTAAAGCTACTTTATCAGCTAATGTTGTAGCATCAAAGTTTTGCTCAAAAAGATTATCATAAACAGTAGAAACAATTTTTGATTCTTTAAAAAGAGGTTCGTTTTGGTAGGTTGTACGAAGGTAAAGAGGCAAAAGACCTGTAAACCAATCATTACAATGCACTACATCAGGTGCCCAGCCTAGTTTTTTTACGGTTTCGGCGACACCTTTACAGAAGAAGATAGCACGTTCGTCGTTATCCTCAAAAAGGTTTTCTGCTTTGTCTTTGTATAATTTTTTACGGTGGAAATAATCTTCATTATCGATAAAATACACCTGCATTTTGGCTTGTGGAATAGAAGCTACTTTGATAGTAAGTGGCTTGTCTTCTTCTCCAACTGTGATATTAATTCCAGAAAGTCTGACTACTTCGTGAAGGCGATTCTTACGCTCATTAATGACTCCCCAACGTGGTACGATGACACGAATTTCGATGTCTTTGTTCTGCATTGCTTCTGGCAACGGACGTACATAATCTCCAACTCCTAACTTATTCAAAAATGGTGTAATCTCACTCGTTACGTAAAGTATGCGTAGGCTCTCCGACATAGTATATAAAAGTTTGGTAAATATTCTTTAAAATTTTTTCTGAATTACTTTAGTTTTAGCTTAAAAAATAAATACATTGAAACAATTCATTAAACAAATTAATAAATTTACTTTGCCGTATTATCTCAAAACTTGTTTTGAAAATTTATTTAAAGTAATTCAAAATGTTTTACAAAAATACGGAAATTTTTTTCAGAAAACAATAGGTTTGTCAAAAATAACTTGTATTATTGCTTTTCAAATTCGAATTTGCACTACTTACGCTCTTTCGAATAGTCAAATTCGCTGCAAAACTCCTCGCTCAATTCCATTCTTTACTAAGTACAATTTATTATCTCCTTGCCTTTTCATTGTAAACTAAAACAGATTAGACCACGTTAGAAAATCAATGTCTAGTTTTTCTAATTTTATCTTTTAGTCCTATTTTTTACTCCATGAAAAATATTTTTTTTGTAGTCTTTTTGTTTTTGCTTTTTTGTCTTATTCTCAAACAGCTTTATCTTCTTTTGAGGAGAATGCACAAGATAGTTCTTTGACTATTTTTTACAGGCTATCACATTATGAAAACTATACGGACACTATTTATCCAAATAAAACTTTCGAAAAACTGACTATTGCTTTTGAAGACATAGATTCTATTAATGTGCCATTCGACGTTGTAATTACTTTAGCAAGAGGAAGAAGACCTATTATTAGTAATACATATTCTACAACTAAAAAAATAAACTTTCCTACTTCAAACATCAGGTATGGAGATAGATTAATAATATTTTCTAAATTTAAGAAGAATGGTGTTTTAGATAGTTTAGCAAACCAAATTTATATAATTCCAAAACCTCTTTTAGATGATGAAAAAAGGCTAGAGTATCGAAGACTAAGAGATTCTACACTTGTAGCAAGAAATCATGTCTTAGCGATGAAATATTATCAAAGTCATTTTGAAAAGCTCAAAGAACCTCAAGAAAATCTGACAGAAAAAGATAAAAAGAAGATTAATAAAATTTATTCAAGATTAAAACTTCCATATGGAAAAAAGAAAAAGATAGGGAATTACAAATTAATAGACAAAACAGAAATAAGAAATATTCATTGGGTGGAATATTTATCTATCCTATTTAAGGATTCTTTAGCTGTACAACACTATGATGCTTTTCCAAATACTATGATTTGGGATAAATTTAATCAAAATGGTGTTATTGATGAGTATTATTTACGTAATCCTACTTTGAAGTATTTTCCTGTTGTCGGAGTTACTTATCAACAAGCTCAACAGTATTGTATTTGGAGAGCAAATATGGAAAATCATATTTTGAGAAAAAGAAATATAGACAAAGACTACGAAGTAATAGTTCATTATAGACTACCAACAGAGGAAGAATGGGAATATGCAGCCAAAAAATATAATTTGAATAAAAAATCTAAAGAAAATGTAGCCGAAATGACCTCAGAAAAAGGCATTGCAAAAGGGGGGAGTTTTGCTCATACTTTAGAAGAATGTGCTGCTGATAGAGTTCAGATTTATGATTCTCCACAGGCTTGGTTGGGTTTTCGTTGTGTGGCTGAGGTAGTTGTGAGGAAAAAAGACAAGGAATAACAGATTTTATTACGCAATAGAAAAGGCTTTCTATATCTCTGTAAAAAGCCTTTTTTGATATATTTTTCTGAGTTGAAGTTAGATTAAAGAGAAAAAATTACTCTCCTCCACCTCTGCGTGAACGGCTACTTCCACCTCCACTACGACCACCACCAGATTTGTTTCTAGAACTTCCACCAGAGCTACGAGTAGAGCTTCCACTTCTGTTTGAGCGAGTGTTTGAGCTTCCACTTGTACTTGTTCCTGTATTATTTCTACGGTTTTGATTCGTGTTTGTACGAGTATTAGAATTTGTTCTTGTGTTTTCTCCAGTATTGGTGTTGTTTCCTCCTTGACTATAATTGTTTCTGTTGTTACGGTCGCTTCTTGTATTTTGGCTGTTAGAACTTCCATTTAGAGTTCCTCCTGTGCGAGTGTTGCTGTTACCAGTTGTTGTTGGAATGATTACTCCACCCCCTCTGCGCTGACGTGCTGCTGTTACACTTTGGCTGCGTGTATCTCCTCTATATTCTCTGTCGCATGAGTTCCATACATTGTTATTCCAACCGTTGTTCCAGTTATTTCCCCAGCCTCTATTCCATGAGTTTCCATAGCCATAATAGCTATTTCCCCAGCCTCTATTCCAGTAAGGGTCGTTCCATCTATTCCAATTATTTCCATAACCAACAGACCAGCCCGAATTCCAACCCCAACGAGAGTTCCAGCCCATTGACCAGCCCGAGTTCCAACCGTTATTCCAATTATTTCCTCCACCAAAACCACACGGATTTGAAAATCCACAAGGGTTTGTAACAACTACATTTCCACACGGATTTACTCCACACGGATTATTGAACTGATTAAACTGTCCACAATCATTACAGTTTTGTTGCTGATAAGGTGTGTAAGTAGGTGTAAATGTAGAAGTTTGTGCTTCTTGAGCATCTAATTTTGCTCTAATTTCGGCTTGTTGTGCATATTCTGCTTCTGCTCTTGCACGAGCTTCATCGGCACGTTGTTGTGCTAAAGCTGCTTCTTTTTCCTTTTTATTAGATAAGGCTACACGGTCTTTTTTCGAACCATACACATCATCATAATCTATATCTTGTGCAAAAGAGTTGGCAGAAAAGATAAAGAAAGCGACTAAAATTCCTACTATAGATTTTGTAGAAAATAAGGAAGGAGGCAAGCCGATTATCGAACCAATTATTTGGTGCGACTTTGTTATATTTTTGCTTGTAGTTTTCATAATGTTATAGGTATAGTTTGAATGTATTCGATATTTAGTAATATACTAATATTTAGTAATATACTAATTGTTGGTTTAATTTACTTTGATAAAGCTACCATTAAGAACTAATTTCTGACTTTTAGATAGCTTCTCTATCTAACTAACTCAAAAATGATGCTTCTGTTAATTATTAGATGCAAAACTTTGGTAATACGTTGCATCAAGGTAGAATTTTTTTATTAAAATCTGATAAATAAAGTTAGTAAAGTTAAACTAAGTTTGACTTTACTATTTTTTAATCAAAATCCTGTGGATTTAGCTATTTTAGAATATACTAACCCTCTAAAACATGCTACATTTACC
>PFKD01000443.1 GCA_002784125.1 Flexibacter sp. CG_4_10_14_3_um_filter_32_15 | reverse complement strand
GAGTAAATTCAATTTGCAAAGTTAAAAACTAGCTTGATTTGCTTTAAACGAGTACATTTTTTTTTCGTGCGTTTACCCTAAAACTTTGTCAGTAGTTTTTTGGTAATCCAAAATAACTCTGACAATAGTTCAAAAAGGTGTAGAGGAAAAATTAAAACCAAAAAAAAATCCTAGAAAGAATAAAAAAACAGTTCTGTAACAAAAGTAACTGTACCCAAACAACTTATACCTTAATTTTGTAGTATATTAGAATGAGAAACAAACGTATAACCAATTACTTGACACGAATTTTTTTAAACTTATCATTTCTAAAGACAATCAATTAGAAAAAAACTCCGAAATTATGAACATAGAACAAATTTATACAGGCTGTTTAGCCCAAGGTGCTTATTATATCACTTCAAACGGAGAAGCTGCCATCATTGACCCACTTCGTGAAGTACAACCCTATCTTGACCGTTTGGAAAAAGATGACGTAAAATTAAAATATGTTTTTGAAACGCATTTTCATGCCGATTTTGTTTCTGGACATTTAGATTTATCTAAAAAAACAGATGCACCCATCGTTTATGGACCAACAGCAAAACCTGAATTTGATGCAATCGTTGCAGAAGATAATCAAGAGTTTAAGGTAGGAAATATTACTATCAAAACGCTTCATACACCAGGACATACAATGGAAAGTACAACGTTTTTGCTTTTAGATGAAAACGGAAAAGAACATGCTATTTTTTCAGGAGATACACTTTTTATTGGCGATGTAGGTCGTCCAGACTTGGCTCAAAAAGCTGCTAGTATGACACAAGAAGAACTCGCTGCCACGCTTTATCACTCGTTGAGAGATAAAATTATGACGTTGCCAGACCAAACTATCGTTTATCCTGCCCATGGTGCTGGTAGTGCGTGTGGAAAAAATATGAGCAAAGAAACGGTTTCTACTATTGGAGAACAGAAAAAGACAAATTATGCCCTTCGTGCAGACATGACAGAGCAAGAATTTGTAAAAGAAGTTACAGACGGCCTTTTGCCTCCTCCAGGATATTTTGGAATGAACGTAGCGATGAACAAAAAAGGCTATGAAAGCATAGACAATGTAATGGAAAAAGGAAAACAAGCACTAGAACCAAATGCCTTTGAGGTAGCAGCCGAAGAAAGTGGTGCATTGATTTTAGATACACGAAGTGCAGCCGAATTTCATCAAGGTTTTGTTCCTCAATCTATAAATATCGGAATTGATGGTAGTTTTGCCCCTTGGGTGGGTGCGATGATTATGGACGTAAAACAGCCAATTTTGCTTGTTGTAGATGAAGGAAGAGAAGATGAAATAATTATTCGTCTTAGCCGAGTAGGTTTTGATAATGTTGTAGGATATTTGAAAGGTAGTTTTGCAGCATGGAAAGCAGCAGGAAAAGAAGTTGATACCGTTGATAGAATTTCTCCTGAAGAGTTTGCTCAAAAATTTGATAAAGAAACAAGTAAAGTGATTGATGTCAGAAAAGAAAGCGAATACGAAGCCCAACACGTAGAAGAAGCCTTCAATCGTCCATTAGATTTTATCAATGATTGGGTAAAAGACATCAATCCAAACGAACATTTCTTTATGCACTGTGCTGGTGGCTATCGTTCTATGATTGCTGCAAGTATTTTACAGGCGAGAGGCTATCGCAATTTTACAGAAATTGAAGGTGGATTTGCTAAAATAGATACAGGTACAGACGTTCCGACTTCAAATTTTGTTTGTCAAAGCAAAACACTTGCTAAATAATTAGTTAAATAATTATCTTTTCAGATTTTTAAACCTATAAGGTTTTCACAAACCTTATAGGTTTAAATAAAATACCAAACCACTATGTTACATCAAATCAGCGTAGAAAATATAAAGTGTGGAGGTTGTATCAACACCATCAAAACAGCTTTATTAAAAAATGAAAATGTACAAACAGTCGATATCGACAAAGAAAGCGAAACCATTTCGATAGAAACCAAAACGCCTTCTGAAAGAACTACATTTACCCAATTACTTTCAAAATTAGGTTATCCCGAAAAAGGTCAAAATGACTTTATGCACAAAGTCAAATCGTATGTCAGTTGTGCCATCGGAAAAGTAAATCAGTAAGCAAAATTTACTTCAAGAAAATTAACCAGCTAGAAAAAAACAAAAAATTATAAAAAATGATAGACTTCATAACGCAGCCATGGTCGTGGTACGTGGCAGGTATTTTGGTAGGCCTAACCGTTCCTACTCTCTTGTTAATAGGCAATAAATCGTTCGGAATTAGCTCTTCTTTGCGTCATGTGTGTGCCATGTGTGTTCCTGCCAAAATTCCCTTTTTTCAGTATGAATGGAAAAAAGAAATATGGAATTTATTTTTTGTAGTAGGAATTTTATTAGGAGGCGTTATTGCAGCCAATTTTTTATCAAATCCAAATGATATTCAGATTGCAGAAAGTTTGAAGACAGATTTGGCAGGATACGGAATTACAAATTATTCAAATCTTGTTCCATTGGATATTATGAATTGGGAGAGTTTATTTACATTAAAAGGCTTGTTACTGATGGTAGTAGGTGGTTTTTTGGTCGGTTTCGGAACTCGTTATGCAGGTGGCTGCACCAGTGGACACGCTATTATGGGGCTTTCTACTCTTCAACTTCCTTCATTGATTGCTACTTGTTGTTTTATGATAGGAGGATTTATTATGGCTAATTTGATATTACCTTTAATTTTAAATTTATAAAAAATGTGTTTATTTATATCGCTTTATAATTTATATAAAAACTATTTCTCATCTAAAAAAAATACTAATACTAATGAAAACTCAAACTGCACCATTTCAAGAAACAACGATAGCAGAACTAACTCGCCAAAAGGATGCTATTTGTGTAAATGAAAGTAAAATTGAAGAAAAATGGTATCATAATCTAAAATATTTATTCATTGGTATTGCCTTCGGAATTGTCTTTGTAAAAGCTGAAATAATTAGTTGGTTCAGAATATAAGAAATGTTTCGTTTAGAATCTTTTCACATGTACGGCGTTATCGGAACGGCTGTTTTGGTAGGTATGATTTCGGTTTTTATCATCAAAAAATTCAATATCAAAACGCTTTCAGGAGAAAAAATAGTTTTTAAAGACAAAGTATTCAATAAAGGACAGATTTACGGAGGTCTTATTTTTGGCTTAGGTTGGGCAATGACAGGAGCATGTCCGGGTCCTTTGTTTGCTCAAATCGGTACAGGTGCAACCGTCGTTTTGATTACACTTCTAAGTGCCGTTGCAGGAACTTGGACGTATGGACTTTTAAGAGAACGATTGCCTCATTAGTAGCCGACACTTTCTAAGTGTCGTAAAGTATAACTAAACCATTTTTCAAAAAGAAGAATGGTTTTTTTGTGTTATAATTTCTGAATTTGGTTGTAAGAGAAAACATTAAAATATCTTTGTTAGTTTAGCTTCAAATTGAATTTCTATGTTCTCTCACTCTAATTTTTTACTTGTATGAAAACTCTTTTTTCAAATTTATTCTTTTTAAGCACACTAATTTTATTTTTAGGAAGTTGCAATAACAAACCAAAAACATCAAACGCATCAGATATGACGACCACAAACCCAAATTCAGCCAAAACAGTTTATGAATTTAAAGTAAAAGACATCGACGGAAACGATGTTGATTTATCCAAATACAAAGGCAAAAAACTAATGATTGTCAATGTAGCTTCAAAATGTGGATTTACACCTCAATACGAAGATTTACAAAATGTAAAAGAAAAATATAGCGACAAAATTACCGTCTTGGGTTTTCCTGCTAATAATTTTGGTGGACAAGAACCAGGGTCAGATTCTGAAATTAAAGAATTTTGTTCTTCAAAATTTGGTGCAGATTTCGATATGTTTTCAAAAATTTCTGTTATAGGCGACGACCGTGCGCCATTATTTGCATGGTTGAAAGAAAAAGCAGGAGAAGAACCTTCTTGGAATTTCTGTAAATATGTAGTGAGTGAAGACGGAAAAACGGTTCAGTTTTATAATTCAAGAATGAACCCAATGGAAATTGCAGAAAAATTATAGTAGCCGATAGCTTCCAAGCTGTCGCAAGACAAAAAACAGTAGGGAAAAGGCTTGCCTTTTCCTTTTTTTATAAAATAAAATTGAACCCTAATTGATTTCTAATTCGTTACTAAAGAAAGAATAAAAATTTAAAACCTTAAAAAAATAAATAAGTATGCCTTCAATAACCATAACTCTAACCTTAGAACAAGTCTTAGAATTTGTTCAAAATCTTCCTTTAGAATACAAACAAGCTGTAAAACAGAAATTGGAAGAAGAGAAAGGAGAAGAAAATAATCAACAGGAAACGACCAATTCAGTCATTTCTGATGAAAATGAAGAAAAAACTATTGAACAATCAAAAAAATCTAAAGTTGATGAAATTGCAGGATTAGTACATGATCCAAATGCTCCTGACTATAAAACTCTTAGGAATAAAGCTATTGTAGAAAATTATGAAGAAAAATTAAAGAGAGCAGATGAAGAAGAAAAAGAAAGAGAGCAAGAAAAAAAGAAAGAAGCAGATGAAATTGCTGAACGAAGAGCTATTGTAGAAAGTTTGGGTGGCAGTTTGAAAGTAGATTTGCCAGAAGATTTTGATTACAAGAAAGAGTATAGAAATTTAATCATCAAAAAATATCTACAAGATTCTGAAAGTGAAGAAAATAGTAATTCAGAACCGAAAAAATCATTAGTTAGTCAGATTAGGGGAATTGCAAAAGATCCTCACGCACCTGATTACAAAACTCTCAGAAATAAAGCTATTGCACAACGTTATAAAGAAAGGTCATGAATATATTTTTAGATGCTAACATCATAATTGACGTACTCGTCGAACGAGAAGAGTTTGTTGAAGATTCAGCAAAAGTATTAGAACTAGCTGAAGAGGGAAAAGTAATAGCTTTTATTCCTCCTCTTTCATTAGCTAATGCTTTTTATGTTTTGCAGTCAATTTACAAATTAGACAAGGTAAGTATTACTGATTCTCTTAAAGTAATGATGAAATTTATCAAAGTAACAGACATGACAGAAGCCAATGTTCATGCTGCTCTAAATTCCGATTTCAAAGACTTCGAAGATGCCTTGCAAAATTTTAGTGCTGAAAATAATGCTGATATTTCTGTAATTATTACAAGAAATGAAAAAGATTTTACAACTTCTTCTTTGCTTATTCAAAGTCCTAAAGAATTTCTAGAAACGAATAATTTTAATTAAAAAAATAGCTAAATGAAAACTGTATCTTTCGCCACCAACGACATAAAAATCTTCCTTTTTTCTCTTTTACTCATTTTTCCCTTAATCTCTTGCAATGAAAAATCAAGCTCTGCAAGTGAAATAAATAAAGAACAAAAAGTAATCAAACTCAATCCAAAATACATGGTTGTTCCTCCCACTACTGCCCCCGAAATTGATACAAAATTTGGTTGGGTAAATACTGAAAAATCGTATAAATTAGCTGATTTTAAAGGAAAAATAGTTTTACTAGATTTTTGGACATTTGGTTGTATAAATTGCCAACACATTATCCCAGACCTTGAAAAATTAGAAAAAGAATTTGAAAATGAACTCATCGTTATTGGTGTGCATTCGGCAAAATTTAGTGCAGAACAATCTACACAACGAATCCGTCAGGCAGCTCTGAAATTTGGCGTTCATCATCCTGTTGTCAATGATGCAGATATGAGTGTTTGGAAAAATTATGCAGTTCGTGCTTGGCCTACTGTTACGCTTATTTCTCCTACTGGAAAAGTGGTTTGGCAACGTGCAGGAGAATCATTTTATGAAGATGCTCGTAATCAAATTTTGGCTTTAAAAGTTCAACACAAAGCAGAATTAAACACCCAAAAATTTGAATTTCAACTTGCCAAAGTAGAAAAAAAAGAACTTATGTTTCCTTCAAAAATAATTGAAGCAAAAACAGAAAAGGATACAAATAATCAAAATAATGAACCTACTTTTTGGATTGCTGAGAGTGGAAATAATAGAATTTTGAAAATAAATTTGGAAGGCAAAGTAATAGAAACTATTGGAAATGGCAAAAAAGGAAATACAGAAGGGACTTTTGAAGAAACAAGTTTTTATGAGCCTCATGGATTAGCACTTTCTCCAAATGGTGAAAAATTATACATCGCAGATACAAAAAATAATCTAATCAAAGAAGCTGATTTAATCAACAAAACCGTCAAAACAATTAGTGGAACAGGCGAAACAAGTTATTATTTTGGAGGTCAAAAGTGGGGAGAAAACGTAAATCCAAATTCGCCTTGGGATTTATTAATTGACAAAAAATATCCAAATACAATGTATATCGCTAGTGCAGGAAATCATCAAATCTTGAAAATGAATTTGCAGAATTACAAAACAGAGCGTTTTGCAGGAAGTGGAAGAGAACAGCTCACAGACGGAGATGATTTTCAGAAAGTGGCCTTTAATCAACCAAGTGGACTGACACAATTTGAAAACTTTTTGTATGTAGCAGATGCAGAAGCGAGTGCAATTCGTCAGATAGATTTACAGAAAAAAGAAGTCAGAACGCTAGTAGGTTCAGGGCTTTTTGATTTTGGAGATACGGATGGAACAGCACAAAAAGCAGTTTTGCAGCATCCAATAGGAGTTTATTACACAAAAAAGGAAGTTTATATTGCTGATACCTACAATGGAAAAATAAAAGTTTTAGATTTAGAAAAAAATAGAGTAAAAACTTTAATTAGTGGACTTTCAGAACCGAATGATGTTATTTTAATTGGAAATTATTTATATATTTCAGACACAAACAATCATCAAATTTTGAGAGTAAATACAAAGACTTTTGAAAAAGAAGTAATGTTGTAGCTTACGCTTCAGCGTGAGAAAATGTAAATGTAGCTTACGCTTTAGCGTGAGAAAATGTACCGAAGACTTTAGTCTTCGAAAATCATATAACAAAAAACAGACTTATCGTAAAATAAAAATTTATGATAAGTCTGTTTTTGTATTTACTGAATTGAACAGGGGTTTAACTCTGTTTAGTCAAAAAACTACATTTTCTGCAATTCATCATTTTCAATAATTTCTAGTTCATTTTTTCCATCATTGGCAGCGAGTATCATGGCTTTTGCTACTTGTGCAGCCTCAATTCCATCGTATTTGGCTGGAATAATCGGACTGAAAAGTTTAGAAAAAGTTTGTGCAATTCCTTCTCCTAAGCGTTCTTCTTTTCTATCTCCCAATAAAAGCGAAGGACGAGCAATCGTTATTTTTTCAAAATCTAATTGAGAAATAGCATCTTCGATTTTTCCTTTTACTTCGCTATAATAAAAAAACGAATCTTTATCTGCGCCCATTGACGAAACTAAAGTAAAAGATTGCGCTTTATTTTGTGCCATTATACGTCCAAATTCCCAAATATAAGTGTAATCAACTTTATAGAATGCTTCTTTACTTCCTGCTTTTTGGCGTGTTGTTCCTAAGGCACAAAAGGCATCGTCGCCCTGAATTTCTTTTTGATGTGTGGATAAAGAATCAAAATCGACGACTACATACTCTACTTTTGGCAAATCTGATTCTTTTGCTCTGCGAGTGAGAGCCAAAATTTTATCATATCGATTGTCTTCTGAAAGTTGTTTGAGGAGTTCTTGTCCGATAAGTCCTGTACTTCCTGCAATGACGGCTATTTTTCCCATAGTATTTTTACTGATTTCGTTTTCTGATTTATGTAGCTGACAGTTTAACTTCGTTGAGGGCTAAAGCCGTTTCAACTGTCAGAAAAAATATAACTAACTCTCTGACAGTTGAAAACTGTCAGCTACTTGTTATAAGACAAATTAGGTTATGAATGTTTTTTTAGAAATAAAAATAATAAATCTACGGCTCACAAAAACCCTAAACAAATAGTTTCTGACAACTACGGACAAGTTCATTTATAATACAAAAAATCTTATCTTTGTTTAAAAAAAAC
>PFKD01000146.1 GCA_002784125.1 Flexibacter sp. CG_4_10_14_3_um_filter_32_15 | reverse complement strand
AAAATTGTCAGATAACCAATATTATGAACTGGTTGGTATGGATTGTTTTCGGACTTATTGCAGGAGCTATTGCTAAATTTATTATGCCTGGTAAAGACCCTGGTGGTTTTATTGTTACTATTTTGATAGGTATCGTTGGTGCTGTTGTAGGTGGTTATTTGGGAACAATGTTTTTCAATGTAAGTGTTACTGGATTTAATTTGCCTAGTATGGCTGTTGCTGTCGGTGGTGCATTATTACTTCTTTTGGTTTATCGTATGATTAGCAAATAAATTACAAATAAAATACATATAGCCTTTTAAATCAATTCAAAACTGATTTAAAAGACTATTTTTTATTTATAAATTTTACAAAAACTTAGCTTTGCTGTTCTTTGGGTATTAATTTAGCTTTAGCGTACAATTTTTCTATAAACTCTTTACACGCCTTTGCAGGGTTTTGGTGTTTCATAAAATATTCTCCCATCAAAAAACCTTCAAAACCTTTTTCTTTTAATCTTAAAACAGTTTCTATATCAGAAAGTCCACTTTCAGAAATTACTACAAAATCATTTTGAGTTTTATTCTGATTTTTTATAGCTTGAATTTCATCAAAAAGTCGCATTGATTCCTCAATATCAACTGTGAAAGTTTTTAGGTTTCGGTTATTTACACCGACGGCATCAACAATGTGAGCAATTTCTTTGACCTGTTCTAGTTCTTCTCTTGCATGAATTTCTAACAAAATCTCCAAACCAAGTTCCTTTGCTTTTTCAGCAAGTTCTAAGCATCTTTTGGGAGAAAGAACAGCAGCAATAAGCAAAATTAAATCTGCACCACTTGCTTTTGCACGATAAATTTGAAATTCATCTATCATAAAATCTTTTCTCAAAATAGGAATTTCATTATATGCACGAGCAATTTCTAAATCGCTTATTTTCCCACCAAAAAACGCTATATCTGTCAGAACTGAAAGTGCAGAAGCACCAGCAGAGGCATAACCTTGTGTAATTTCTATCACATCGACAGAATCATTTATTATTCCCTTTGAGGGAGATTTTCGCTTAAATTCTGCAATAATTCCAGAACCATTTTTGATAGAATCTTTAAAAGAAATTGTCTTTCTAGCAAAAAAAGGTTTTTGTTTTAGACTTTCAATAGAAATTTCTTTTTTGAGCTGAGCAACTTCTTTTTGTTTGTGAAGGATTATTTTTTCTAGCATATTTTTATATAAATTGTCAGACCTTTCAGAAGGTCAGACAATTAGTGTTAAGATATATGAAAATAGTTTTAAGACTCAGACACACGACTGTGTGTCTTTACTAGGCAAATTGAGGAGAGAGTTTTAATAATTTCTGTAAAGATTCTAACGCCTTTCCACTTTCTAAAGATTCTTTTGCTAGTGCTTTGGCTTCTTCAAAAGAAGTTTCCTTGTTTGTATTTCTGAAAGAAGTTTGAAGTGCAATTGCTGAATTTGTCAAAACGACTTCTTTTTGTGCTTCTGTTGCTTTGTTATTCAAAACACTCAAAAGTATTTCAGCAGCTTCAGCTATTGTTGTTCCTCCTTCAATTTGATTTGGTTGTAAAGTTTCTGTATTCAAATCTTTTGGAGAAAGAATAAATTCGCCTTCATTGGTAATCATTTTGAAAGGAGAAGTAAGCGAAATTTCATCGTAACCAGCCAAAGAATGCACAATCGAAAACTGTGAATTTTCTTGTTTTTGATATAAATACGCATACAAACGAGCCAATTCTAAACTAAAAACACCAATCATCTGACGTTTTACAAAAGCAGGATTTACCATTGGCCCTAGCATATTGAAAAAAGTTTTTGTACCCAAACGCAAACGAACAGAAGCGACAGCCTTCGCAGCAGGGTGAAAAAGTGGTGCATGTAAAAAACAAATATTTGCTTCCTCAATTTGCTTTTGTAAAACAGATTCATCTATCGTAAAAACTACGCCCAAATGTTCCAATACATTCGACGAACCACAAAGCGAAGAAACGCCATAATTTCCATGTTTGGCAACTTTTACACCTGCACCAGCGACCACAAAAGATGTAATCGTCGAAATATTAAAAGTATTTTTGCCATCGCCACCTGTTCCACATAAGTCTATCGCATCATAAGCAGACAAATCTACACGCAAACACGTTTCTAGCATCGCATCACGAAAGCCCAAAAGCTCATCAACGGTAATACTTCGCATATTAAAAACGGTCAGAAAAGACGCAACTTGAAGTTGATTATGTTCGCCATTTGCCATTTGTAGTAAGAGATTTTTTGCTTCTTCTCTTGTGATGGTGTGGTGTTCGTATAAGTGATTGAGTATGTTTTTCATTTTTTTTGTATGTTTTTGAACTATTGTCAAAGTCTGATTACAGACTATTGACAAAGTTTTTGATTTTATATTATTAAACCTTAGCCACCGTTTCTTTTTCCAACCAATTTTTAATAATTGCTTTTCCTTCTGGTGTAAGGATAGATTCTGGATGAAACTGAATGCCTTTGAGTTTATATCTTTTGTGGGAAATTGCCATAATTTCACCTTGTTCATCTACGGCAGTTATTTCAAAATCGGTTGGTAAACTGTCCTTTTGAATAACCCAAGAATGATAACGCCCTACATTTATTTTGGCTGGAAGTCCTGCAAACAAACTATCTTCTGTCAAAACTTTAATAGGCGTAGCAACTCCATGATAAACTTTTGAAAGATTTTCTAGTTTTGCGCCAAATGCTTCTCCCAATGCTTGATGTCCCAAACAAACGCCTAACATATCTTTTGTAGGTGCAAAATGACGGATAATTTCTACTAATTTTCCTGCTTCTGACGGAATTCCACCACCGGGGGAAAGCAAGATTTTATCAAATTTTTCTAGTTCTTCTAGTGTTACTTCGTCGTTTCTAAAAACGGTAACTTGTGCTTGTTGTTCTTTGTTTGTTGAAAGTTCGCTTGTCAATTCTCTCAAATAATGAACTAAGTTATAAACGAAAGAATCGTAATTATCTATGACGGCTATTTGTTTCATTTTTTGTTATATATAAATCGCTCGTGGGACACGAACAATGGTAGAGTAATTTTATTTTCTAAATCAAAAAATTCCTAATTCCTAATTCCTAATTCCTAATTCCTAAATAACTATTTCCTTTGCCAACTCTAAGGCTTTTCTAAGTGCAGCCAGTTTATTTCCTACTTCTGCCAACTCATTTTCAGGAACAGAACTTTCTACAATTCCTGCACCTGCTTGGAAATAAAGTGCATTTTCTTTGCTCAAAAACGAACGAATCATAATTGCATGATTGTAGTCGCCATTGAAACCAATAAAACCAATCGCACCACCATAATAACTACGGTTTTCGGGTTCGTATTTATGAATAAGAGAAAGAGCATTCGGTTTTGGAGAACCTGAAAGCGTCCCTGCTGGGAACGTATCGGCAGCAATCTGCAAAGGAGAAACCTCTGGCAAAAGTTCGCCACTCACTTCAGAAACCAAATGAATAACGTGAGAGAAATACTGAACTTCTCTAAAAACATCAACATTTACATTTGTTCCGTTTCTACTCAAATCATTTCTTGCCAAATCAACAAGCATAACATGTTCGGCATTTTCTTTTGGGTCATTTTGAAGTTGGACAGCCAAAGCAGCATCAGCAGAATCATTTCCTGTTCGTTTGAAAGTTCCTGCAATCGGATGAATAGTCGCTTTTCTATTTTTGACTACAAGTTGCGCCTCTGGCGAAGAACCCATTAATTTGAAACTTCCATAATCAAAATAAAACAAATAAGGGGAAGGATTTACACTGCGTAAGGCACGATACACATTAAAATCATCGCCTTCAAATTTTTGTTTGTAACGTCTTGAAAGAACAATCTGAAAAACATCGCCACGCTTACAATGCGAAATTCCGTGATTTACATTATCCAAAAAGTCTTCATCTGTCATATTTGAAGTTTCTTCTCCTTCTGTTTTGAATGAATACGTAGGCGCATTTTTATTTTGAAGAACTTCTAATACTTTTTTGAAAGTAGGCTCATTTCCGTTTTCATTTTCCAGTTGATGCTCAAAAATATGAAGTTCATTTTTGAAGTGATTAATCGCAATTACATACTTGAAAACGTGATATTGAACTAATGGAATTTTGATTTTTTCCGTTTTTGGTTCTGGTATTTTCTCAAAATACTTGACAGCATCATACGTCGTATAACCAAAAAGTCCGTTTGTAATAAAATTGAGTTTACTTTTTTGAGCTTTAAAACATTTTGAAAATTTTGTCAAAGATTCGGTTACTTCTGACGGATTTTCAATCGCTTTTTCTGTACTGCTTCCATCTGGAAAAGATTGATAAATTGTTTCATTTTCTACCTTAAAATTGGCTATCGGCTCACAACAGATATACGTAAAGGCATTTTGATTACCGTGATAATCCGAAGATTCCAACAGAAAACTCATTGGATATTTATCTCTCAATTTTAAATAAATTCCGACAGGCGTAAGCGTATCAGCTAAGATTTTTTGAGTAAAGGTTTTTAATTTGAAATTCATAGATTTTAGTATATGTGTCGTCAGTGGGGCCACCGACAACGGCGAGGTTTTTATGTTTCTAAATAACCCTGTTCAATTGATAGTATGGAACAAAAAAAGACTTATCACTTTTTTGCGATAAGTCTTTTGTATATAAATCAAAGATATAATTTTCTGTATTCCTTGTTAATTTTTCAATTTTTTGGGGTTCAGAATGCACACGACTTATCGCCTATATCTTTGATATAGTGCCACCACCATGCAGAATTTGCAGAAGTAGATAGATAAGTGATATTTAAAATTGTGTTTGTCATTCTGTTTTTGATAGACAATATTTTTGTTTTGGTATATTTCTAGCTGTCTTTACGCAAATCTACAAAAGTTTTTTGAGTTTGCAAGAAATTTTTATTTTATTTTTTATTCAAAAATCTCATTCACACTTATTTCTAATTCAGGCAGAACAGAACATGAAATAGTATCATTTAATGCAAAATAGCCCTCAAGTTGGTATTTATTTGTCGAAATATCTAGTATAAATTTTTCTATTGTCTTTTCTGAAGGACGAGCCAACCAATATTCAGAAACACCATTTTCTGCATAAATTTCATATTTATCTTTTATATCTCTTCTTGCATTGGCTGCATTCTTTTCTGCTACAATTTCGATAATCAAATCTGGCGCACCTACACAACCTCTATCATCTAATTTTTCTAAATCACAAATAATAGAAATATCTGGCTGCACAACAGTATAAATTTCTTTATCAGTTTTACCAATTCTATTTTCTACTGGTTCATTGGGGTTTTTCAGTAAACGAACATCAAAAGGAACTGCATATAATTTACAAGCTAAGTCATTTTGTTTCATGTAAGCACCTAAAGCAACCATAAAGTTTGTTGAGACTTCTTGATGATAACGAGTAGGCGCAGACATAGGCATAATTTTACCCTTTATCAATTCTACAAATTCCTCAAACTGCCAAGTCAAATAATCGGCATACGAGTATTTTTTACTGAAATCCAATTGGTCTAGTGAAGTAATCATAATTATACTTTTTTAGTGATTTTCCTTTCACCAAAAATACATAAAAACTTATTAAAACAACAATTCTCATAAGTTAATATTTTAAGCAAAAACAAAATTAAACCAATCAAAAAATCAATTTTATTTAAGTAAATTTGAATTTTATTAAACTTTTACTAAATTTATTACGTTAAAACTAAAGTAAAGAAGTCAAACCAAACTCTATTTATTGATTGATTATGAAAGAAAATCTACCTGCTTTACCTAGTTTGCCTGTTTCTTGTCCGAGTTGTCAATCTGCTTTGGTGGTTAGTCAGCTTAGTTGTCCCAACTGTGAAACGGTTATTTCTGGAAAATACGGTTTGCCTATTTTGCTTCAACTCTCAAAAGAAGAACAAGAATTTGTCATCGAATTTTTTATGAGTAGTGGAAGTCTGAAAAAAATGGCTGCACAGCTAGGAATCAGTTATCCAACCGTTAGAAATAAACTAGATGATACGATTGAGAAAATTCAGAAATTAAGTAAGGAAATAGGGAATAGGGAATGAAAAATGGCTTTTTAATTCAATTTTTTACAAAAAATACTTTATGGAACTACTAAAAACACTCTTATTCAATCCTTTTGAGAAATATTCTGAAACCATTTTACTCGTTTTTGGAATTGCTTTTACTGTTTTGGGAACGCTTTTAGGATTTTATTTTGATGCTCGTTTTGATGGTGTTTTGGATATGCACTTTGTCAGAAATGCTACTTTGAAGGAAGTTGCTTTAGATAATTTGATAGCTATTTTTTGTCTGTTTATTTTTCTCTTTGGAGCAGCAAAGTTTATCAATTCGAAAACTCGCTTTATTGATATTTTGAATACCATTTTGATAAGCAGGATTGCTATCTATTTACTTGCACTTTCTCCAAAACCTAGTGATGAACTCACAAAAAAACTATTACAAAACGATTTTAGTCAGATAGATAATTTTGATATTTCTTTATTAATGATAGGAGCTTTTATGGCTCTTTTGAGTTTGGTTTGGTATATCACTTTGCTTTTCAATGGCTTCAAAACAGCTTCCAATGCGAAGAAAAGTTTACCGATTATTCTTTTTGCTGTATCTATTATTCTAGCTGAAATTTTATCTAAAATATTAATTTCTTATTTCAATTAAATCTAAAATTATACAATTATGAAAACTCACAAAGAAAAAATTAAAAAACCTGTTTTTGAAGAAGAACAGAGGGCATACAAAAATAAAGCAATACTTTTTGTCTGTTTTGTAGTCAGTTTGCTTACTCTTGCTAGTTTGATGCAGGGAAAGTTGAATACTACAAATCTAGTTGCTTCTTTTTCCTCTTTAGGAGTCTTGCTTTTACTAACAGTTTTACTTACTTTGAAAATTAAAGTTTTTTCAGATTCTATTAGGGTTAGAATGTTTCCTTTTGTGATAAATAAAACTATCAAAAAAGAAGATATTTTAAAGGCAGAAGATGTAAAATACAATCCACTTTTAGATTGGGGAGGCTGGGGAATTCGTTTTAATTTTAAAGGAATAGCTTATAATATGTACGGAAATAGAGGTGTGAAATTGACTATGAAAAATGGTAGAATCATCCTTTTAGGCTCTCAAAAATCACATTTGTTGTGTGATGCTATTTTGAGAAAATAATTTTTTCAAACCTCGTTAATGGCAAAACCTTACCAACAATTAGAAGTTGTTTAAGACCAAAAAAAACAGAGAAGCTAATAGGTTTTGTGTTTGTCTTTTTTAGTAAAATTCCAACAAAGGCAATAAATTTCAATTAGAAGCATCTTCCATTTCTTCCAACATCCATTTTTGATTATTGAACATAAATTTATAAATAACCAAAATACCGTTATCAATTCCTCTCATTTCATATAAAACTAGATTTGCATTGCCGATTTCTTTTATATATTCGTATTGGTCATTTTCACTTGTTTTGTTGCCTAACGAAATCTAAACAGAAGTAATTATACCTATAACTTCCTTCATTATATCTTCCATATTTGGTTCGTTGCTTTCTTCTATACCGTTTGGAGTATGTTTGTGATGTGGAAATGTAGCAATTTCTGGGTGGTGTCCTGCGTTATCGTATCTGAAAATGAGATTTTTGTCTTTATCCATATAGTGATAGCGATATTTTGTTTTCAAATTTTCTTCCACATCTTTCACTTCTAAAAAGCTTAAATAGCTTTTGTCCTTAAATATAATTTCGCCTTTTATCAATCCATTTATAGAATTGAATATCTCTTTAGAAAATTCAAAATTACTATAAAAGGATTGATACTGTTCAATTATGGATTCGACATATACTAAATAATCTATTATAATTATGGATTTTTTTATAGCATTAGGGTAAACGCACGAAAAAAAAATGTACTCGTTTAAAGCAAATCAAGCTAGTTTT
>PFKD01000022.1 GCA_002784125.1 Flexibacter sp. CG_4_10_14_3_um_filter_32_15 | reverse complement strand
GTTTTTTCCTTTCTGATGATACAAAGTAAAGGAAAAGATTCTTTTGTTGCAAATTTATTAACATAATTACTTAAAATTTATGCATTTCATAATATTTAATTTAATTCTTTAGAAAATTCGCAATTTCACTTATTGATTTTACTGTTTTTTTATGAAATTTTTAATGAACCCTAAAAAGGTATTTATTAGACTGATTTTTGAGTTGTTTTGAAGGCTTTTTTATCATTTTGAAATAGAAGGAAAGATTAGAATTTTGTTTTTTCTATTTTTGTGTAAATTGTAGATAATTCAGTTTGATAAATCAAACTGTTACATTTTTAAGTAGCCATTTGATTTATCAAATTTTTAAACTACCATTGAATAAAAATCATTCCTAAAAAATACACGCAAATGTCAGAAACACCATTAGACCACCTTATCAAAACAAATTGGACTCGTGCCGAAATAGCCGAAATTTATAACACACCTGTTTTAGAACTTATCTATAAAGGTGCAAGTGTTCATAGAAAATTCCACGAAACATCAGAAGTACAAGTTTGTACACTTTTATCTGTCAAAACAGGAGGCTGTCCAGAAGATTGCGCTTACTGTCCACAAGCTGCACGCTATCACACCGACGTAGAAGCAAGTCGTTTACTCAAAAATGAAGAAATTGTAGGCAAGGCAAAAGAAGCCAAAGAATTAGGTAGCACACGCTTTTGTATGGGCGCAGCGTGGCGAGAAGTACGTAACGGAAGAGAATTTGACCGAGTAGTCGATGCTGTAAAAGAAATCAACGAAATGGGTTTAGAAGTCTGTTGTACTTTGGGAATGCTCACAGAAGAACAAGCTCAAAAACTAAAAGCAGCAGGACTTTATGCTTACAATCACAACTTAGACACAAGCGAAGAATACTACGACAAAATTATTAGCACTAGAGATTATTCGAATCGTTTGGATACCTTAGAGAATGTTCGTAAGTCTGGTATTTCAGTTTGTTCGGGTGGAATTATCGGAATGGGCGAGGCAGAAGAAGACCGTATCGGAATGCTTCACACGCTTGCAACCCTTCCAGAACATCCAGAATCTGTTCCTGTCAATGCACTTGTCCCTGTGGAAGGAACGCCATTAGAAGAACAAGAAAAAGTTTCGGTTTGGGAAATGGTCAGAATGATAGCGACGGCACGTATTATTATGCCTAAAGCTATGGTTCGTCTTTCTGCTGGTCGTGTCAGAATGAGTGTTGAGGAACAGGCTCTTTGTTTCTTGGCTGGCGCAAATTCTATTTTTGCAGGCGATAAACTTCTCACTACACCAAATCCAGATGCAAAAACAGACAAAGAATTATTCCAAATCTTGCAAATAAAACCTCGTCAGGCATTTAAGAATGAGGAGAATAAGATTGAAGTGTAAAAATGTAGCTTACTCTTTAGAGTGAGTAAAATGTACCGTACCTTTTAAGGTGCGATAATATTTAGAAAAATCCATTATTTATTAAAAAAATAGATAATGGATTTTTTGTAAACTCTGTACTTATGCACTTAATAAAACTATCAACAACCTTGTGAAACTTTACAAGAATTGATTAAAGTAGAATAACATAAGAAATTCAAAATCATCTTTATCTAAAAAATAACTCAACTAAACATGAGCCATCATAATCAAGACTATTGGATTGAAAAACTAAATTTAGCATCGCACCCAGAAGGAGGTTTTTTTGCCGAAACGTATCGTGCAGAAGGAATTATTCCTAAAGAAACATTGCCTCAGAGTTTTTCTGGAAGTTGTGCGTACAGTACGGCTATTTATTTCTTACTTACAGGAAATACTTTTTCGGCTTTTCATCGTATTGCTTCTGACGAAATGTGGCATTTTTATGACGGCGACCCACTTTCAATTTTCTTTTTTGATGATTTAGGAAACCTTCAAGAAAAAGTTTTGGGAATGGATATTGAAAAAAATCAGTGTCCTCAAATCGTAATTCCTGCTGGGGTTTGGTTTGCTTCACGTTGTCAGAATCCTAATGGTTTTACTTTATCGGGTTGTACGGTTGCACCAGCCTTTGATTTTGCTGACTTTGAATTAGCCAAATACGAAGAATTATCAAAGGAATATCCAAAACATAGTGAGTTGATTAGAGAACTGACACGTATTTAAAAAATTAAACTTATCAGGATACTTCAAAGGTGTCGGATAATTCAGTTTTGAACTGTACTGACACCTTGAAGGTGTCTGACAGTTCAACTATAAATTTAGCTTCGCTGACTTTATAGTTTATTCTCTGTGTTCAATAAAAATAGTAGGATACAGTAGTCGAATCTATAACTCTTCGACTTTCTCCAAAATATCTGAAATTTCATCAAAATCAGTATAACCACCCATTCCAACTTCGGTTTCGGCTTGTCCTGTAAAAGCAATGCCTTTTAATTCTGTTTGAGAGAGTAAATCAATTACATTTTCATTCGTTATTCCAAAACCTAAAATAATTGAAAATTCTTTAGAGAGTTTTTGTAGTGTTTCAATAGCTAATTGTGATAGCTTCGTTAAAGCTGCTTCTTTTGATTCTAATAAAAAGTAATCTATTTTAAAATCTTCATTTAATTTTCTAAACATAATTCCTAAACTATCTGAATTTTCTATTTCTTCAATTTGATTAAATTGATAAGAAAAAATAATAGGAATTTGATGAGCCGATTCTTTCAAATTGACTAAATCAGAATGACTAGAAACTTGTACAAAATCAATCTTATAATCAGAGTTGGAAAGAATTTTTTCTACTTCTTCATTAATTTCAAGTTGTGTTTTCTCATTTTCTATTTCTGCCACAATTTTACATCCTGTTATCCAACCCGAAATCTGTACAAAATCTTGTTCTGAAACATAATTTTTACTATTTGGATTTAATGAAAAACCAATCATCATATCTAAGACTGTTCCCATTCCTGCACCGAAACGAGCATCATGAAGATTTGTAATACTGCTTAATTTTATAATTGGAGAAGGCATAAATTTGAATCAATTACGGATTACGAATTACGAATTATGGCTATAACCTGCAAATCACAAGTCATTTACTATTGCTTTCGTTAATTTCATTCTTAATTAAGGAAATAAAAAAAACCTCTTTTCAGAAATTAGAAAAGAGGTTTTCAATAAAAGTACCCAGAGCCGGGGTCGAACCGGCACGGATTGCTCCACTGGTGTTTGAGACCAGCGCGTCTACCAATTCCGCCATCTGGGCAAGATGTAAAACCCTTTTTAGGGTTGGTAGTTTTTTGCTTTTAGAATACAAATGTACGATTTATTTTTTATTGTGCAAGTGGTGTAGAAGATTTTTTTTGAAAAAAATGAAATTATTTTCAAAAACTAATCAATATCATCATTTTTAGTTCCTCCAGATTTTACCATTTCTTGGTCTTCTGCTGACAAAACACTTTCTATTTGTACACGAACACCGTCTTTATAAGAAACAATCCAAGCATCATTTACGCCCATTTCACGCAAGTATTTTTTGAATAAATCAGCTTCCCAATAATCTCTAAAAGCTGCAATAGTATATTTTTTTACTCCGTCTTGGTCTTCTTCTGCATGAAAACGTCTGTGTCCGACAAATTTCATTAAATCTTTATTTCTAAATGCTCCAACCTGAACTCTATAAACTGTTCCTTTCGAATAATTATCTCCTCCATCAGAAGAAGAAGCATCGGAATCTGAATTTTCTGCATTTGATGAAGAGCCTGCTCCATTTTGAGCATCTGCTAAGGCTTGCTCTAAACTATCAATTCTGCGTTCTCGCTCTGCCAAGACTTGGGTTGTCGAAACGACTTGTTTTTCTAGTTTGTAGGCTTCATCAGTAGCTGTTTCATAGCCTTCTACTTTTTTCTTAAATTCTTCTACTGACATAGATTTTTGTCTTTTTTTCCATACTTTTTCCTGTTCTTTACTCATTGACTGAGCAAAAATGGAGTTTGTAGAGAGTAAAAAAATAAGACAAATAGTTGTTAAAATAAAACGAAACATAACTTTATAATTTTGTTGTAAAAGGTAAAATTTGATGTCTTTTGGAAGAATGGAAGTAAAAACACAGACTAAAGTTTGTATTACAATTATCCAAAATAAGGCAAATTCTAATCCTAAAAGTTATATTTTTATTGTCTTTTCTCTTTTCTTCGATAATTCTACTAGAAAGCATAGTTAAGCATTCTATTTTTATAGACTAATGATTTTAGCAAATAGAAGTATTATCTTTTAGTTATTTTACTCAATCCACCCTCAAAATATCTCTAATTTCTAACTGCAAATAACTTTTATCTCTAAAATGATTTTCGCTTATCAGAAAAGCAATATCATACCTAGATTTAGTATTGATTTGATTGAAAAAACTAGCTTTTCCAAACGAAATAGCCGAAAAAAGAGATGTTCCTTGACGAACCTGTACCTTCAAATGTGTTTCTTTTATAATTTTGGGAGAAAAAAGCTGAACATTACGAGCTACAAAAACAGGACGCATATTTTGAGGCCCAAAAGGCGACATTTGTTTAATAATAGCAAACATTTTTTGATTGATAGCAGAAAAATCAATTTCCATATCGACACGCACAGGAGGAATGAGTTGTTCTTTTTCCAAATTTTTAGTAACAACATTTTCAAAACGCTCTTGAAATTTTTCTACATTTTCGATAGGCATAGACATTCCAGAAGCAAATTTGTGTCCTCCAAACTGTATCAACAAATCCGAACAACTTTCAACAGCTTTATAAATATCAAAATCGGAAATCGAACGAGCCGAACCAACAGCCAAATCGCCATTTTCAGATTCAGAGTGTGTCAAAATTACGGTCGGAAGATAGGTTTTTTCTACACATTTTGCTGCTGCAATTCCTACCAAACCTTTATGCCATTTTTTATTAAAAAGTACGTTTGTTTTGCGTTTTGAATTAGATTTTTTTAGAATTTCATCAATTTCTAGCATCATAATTTGTTCTATATTACGACGCTCATCATTTTTTTGATTTAATGTTCTAGCTAGTTCGTTTGCCTCTTGCTCTGATGAAGCTAGAAGTAAATTTAAAGAGTTGTAGGCATTATCGATACGTCCTGCTGCATTCAGACGAGGCGCAACTGAAAAAACAATCTCACGAACACCTATCTTTTTACCGTATCCATGGATTAAATTTAGGAGAGCTTTTACTCCGGGGAGAGGGTCAATATTTATTTTTTCTAACCCAAAATAACTCAAAATTCTATTTTCGCCCACCATCGGAACTAAATCAGCAGCAATACTCAAGGCTATCAAATCCAAATAATAATGTAAATTTCGTTCAGAAGTTCCTGTTCGAATACAAAATCCTTGTAAAAATTTATAACCAATCGCACACGCTGAAAGGTCTTTAAATGGATAATTACACCCTTTTTGTTTTGGATTAAGCATCGCAAAACTAACTGGCAATTCTTCGTCTGGTAAGTGATGATCACAAACTATAAAATCTATTCCCCATTCTTTTGCCTGTTGAATCTCTTCATTTGCTTTTACGCCACAATCCAAACAAATAATCAATTTTATACCTTCATTTTTGGCAAAAGCTAATCCTTCCTTCGTAATTCCGTAGCCTTCTGTATTTCGGTTTGGAATGTAGAATTGAACGTTTTTTTCATCGGTAACATCTCCATAAATCTTTTTCAGAAAGCCATAAATAATGGCTACCGAAGTAATTCCGTCGACATCATAATCTCCATAAACTAATATTTTTTCTTGATTTTGTATGGCTTCTTTGAGCCTGTCTATGGCTGTATCCATTCCTTTCATCAAAAAAGGAGAATGCAAATGTGAAAGAGAAGGACGAAAAAATGCTTTTGCACTTTCAAAATCACTTACACCACGCTGTAAAAGCAAAGTTGCAGGAACGTTACTGACATTAATTTCTTTCGAAAGTGATGAAATTTGTTCATCAGAAGGTAGATTTTCGAAGAGCCAACGTTTGGGTTGCATAAGTGAAAGATGACAGAATAAATAACAAAAAAATAGGTTTAATTGAAGTCAATCAAGGAAGGATAATTACTTCATTAAACCTACTAAATAAAATTCATACAATCAATTTTTTAGAACAATTATGAACTGAAAGACAATTAAAAAACACAAATTAGAAGTATCGTTCAATATGAGTGCCATCTACAGAAATTGAAATAGGTTTTTCTAGCAACAGCGTTGCATTACCTTTGTAGAAAGGTTGCAAATAAGTAATTTAAAAAACTACAGAGTAGCGTAACTTTGCATGGGTGTATAACAAATTGTCGTTTTTTGTAGGGAAAAGGCAAGGCTTTTCCTAAACTAGCTGTCTGTATCAAAAAAATACCTGTATGGAAGGAAAAGGCAAGGCTTTTCCCTACACAAGACAAATTGACTAAGCGACATCCGAAGAGCAGCGTAGCTAATTTGTTATGCCCCCCTTTGCATTTAATTGTCAAATAGTACAGTTTCGCTACTTTGTAGCGCTAATAAAAGTCATTTTTACCTATTCTAAGTAAATGGACACCTGCCAAAGCAGCGAAGCTAATTTAAAATGGATAATTGATAATTACATTAAAAAATAAGATGCATTAATTTTGTACGATTACTTAACAAAGGTTACGTTGCGCTGCAACTAAAAAGCAAAAATGAGAAGGGACACTCATATTGATAAGCACAAAAATATTTTTCATTTATTTAATTTTTAGAAAATTCTACCATAAAAAAATCGTTCAAGTAATTACCTAAACGATTTTTGAAAACTTTAGTTGATTTTTACACTACCAATTATTTTAAAACTGATAATTCAGCTTCTTCTTTACCAAATCGTTTTAGAGCATTGACATGTGCCATAAGTGCATCTGAAAACTTTTCGTTTACTAAATAAGGTATATCAAATTCGGTAGCCGTTTGTTGTACAATTTTTGAAATTTCTGGATAATGAATATGACAAATTTTGGTAAATAAATGATGTTCTACTTGAAAATTAAGACCACCAATATACCAAGAAAGGAATTGATTTTTTGGTGCAAAATCTACTGTCGTATTCATTTGATGAATTGCCCAATCATTTTTAATTTCATTTTTTTCATTCGGTAAAGGATGAGTAGTTCCTTCAACAGTATGCGCCAACTGAAAAATTACAGTTAGGATTAAGCCTGAAAAAAAGTGCATTACCAAAAAACCTGTTGCGACATGTAAAATTGGAATATCAAAAAACAAAACTGGCATTACTAGTATTACAAAAAAATATATAATTTTAGATAAAAGTAATTTGGTAAGTGTAAACCATTTTTGCTCTCCTTTTATTACATAGCGATTAAATTGTAGAAAATCTTTGACAAGTACCCAAAACAAAGTTTGTAGTCCATAAAAAAAGAAAGCATAAATATATTGATATTTATGAAACCATTTTACTTCCGTATGTGGAGAAAAACGCAAGACAAATTTATCTGAAATATCATCGTCTTGGTGAACTACATTAGTAAATGTGTGATGCAGTAAATTATGTTGTACTTTCCAGTTATCTACTGAGCCACCGATTAGTGTAAGTGTATTTCCAAGTAGTTTGTTTACCCACTCCGAACTAGAATATGCGCCATGATTAGCGTCGTGCATTACACTCATTCCGATTCCTGCAATACTGAGTCCCATTACTGCCCACAGCATCGTTGAAATACCAAACGTGGGATTGTAACTTAGAATATAAATAAAAGGCAAAATATAGCCAGATAATAATATAATTGTTTTGATGACCATACTCGTGTTAGCGTGTCTGCTAATATTTTTAATCTTAAAATAATCATCTACTCTTTGTTTTAGGGTAGGAAAGAACAAACTTTTATTTGTAGGATTGAATTTTACGTAATTTTTCATAGTTGTGGATTTCGCAAGATTATTTATTTAACACTTGTGCCAAGCAAATTTAGTCTTTTAGTTTTACACTCTAAAGGAATTCTATGTTCATTTAGGGTAAACGCACGAAACTTTTTATACTGCTTTCAGTATGTTT